>JALOTT010000087.1 GCA_025457745.1 Verrucomicrobiota bacterium | reverse complement strand
CACCCGCCGACATTTGAAAATTGTGCCGATCATTTGGGTTACCGACTAAAAGCTCTCACTTCATTCTCGGTCTTAGCCACGAAAAACACTGAATATCCGTGATTTCAAACAGATGACCGGCCTCAGCCTCCACTTCCGCCTTCATCACAGCAGGAGAGGCATCGGCGACCACCCGCCCGGCAAACATGAGCGCCAGATGATCGCAATGTTCCGCCTCACCCATGTAGTGTGTCGTGACCAGAATTGCCACGCCATCCTCACGCGAGAGACGGAACAAGATTTCCCAAAACCGGCGTCGGCCCACGGGATCAACTCCGGAAGTGGGTTCATCGAGAAACAGGATGCGCGGCCGATGCACCAACGCGCAGCCGAGCGCGAGTCGTTGGCGCAGACCCATGGGCAGGCTGCCGGCAAGTTCCTTCTCGTGGCCAACCAACCCCGCCATGGCCAGCACCCAGGCCAGCCGCTCCGTGCTCTCCGGACGATTCAACCCGTAAATACCGGCGTAGAGTCGGATGTTCTCCCGCACGGTCAGGTCGAGATAGAGCGAGAACGCCTGCGACATGTAACCGATGCGTTCCTTAATGGCCTGGCCAGCAGACCGCATATCCGCACCCGCCACGCGGCCTTCTCCGCCGGTCGGTGGCAGAATGCCGGTGAGCATTTTGATGACGGTGGTTTTGCCCGCGCCATTTGCGCCGAGCAGGCCGAAGATCTCACCGGGAGGCACGCGGAAACTCACGTCATCTACTGCGCGGAATTCCCCAAACGCACGCACCAGTCCTTTGGCTTCGATGGCGATGGTCTCGGCCTGCGCTGGCTCGTGGATACCTGGCTCAATGTCCGTCCCATTATGTGCGGACGGCGTTGGCGCGGCTGTGGCATCGGAGTTCGCCGCCACCAGATTCTTCTTACGCAGTAGTGCGATGAAAACATCCTCCAGTTCCGGTTCGCTCGTCTGCCAGTCGCGCGATGGAATCCCGGCGAGAGCCTTTTCAACTTCACCTCGCGCGCCAGCGGCGTCCGGGTTTTCCACGAAGACTTTTATCCACGTGCCGTAGGCATCCACCTGCGGGTAACTCTGCTTGAGCCGAACGAGCGCTTCGGATTGTCGCTCGGATTGCAGGGCCACCATTGTTCCGGGCACGAGCCTGACGATCGCGTCCGGTTCGCCTTCAGCGAGCGCGCGCCCTTCGAACATCACCGACAAGCGTTGAAAGCGCGTCGCCTCGTCCATGTAGGCCGTGGAAATGAGCGCCGTGATCCCACGTTCGTGGAGCAGCGAGGCGAGGATCGCCCAGAAGTCGCGACGCGAAACCGGGTCAACGCCTGTGGTCGGCTCGTCGAGGATGATTAATTCCGGCTCGTGAATCAGGGTGCATACCAGTCCGAGCTTTTGCTTCATACCGCCGGAGAGCTGTTTCATCGGACGGGAACGGAACTCGTCGAGGCGCGTCATCGTCAGCAGGCGTTGCTTGCGTTCGGCAAGTTCCTTGGCGGACACGAGCCGCACGCGGGCGAAGAAATCAATGTTCTCCTCGACGGAGAGATCACCATAGAGATTCTGCCCCAACCCTTGCGGCATGAGTCCGAGACGGCCTTTGATCTTCCAGATCACCAAGACTTCCGGCTCGAACGTAATCTCCGGCGCAATCAACGGTGAATCGGCGCTGACTGTCCGCACAACCAAAGCTGCTGCTGATTCGCGTTACGCCAAAATCATGGAGGTCATGCGCGAGTCCGAAAGCAAGCGACCGCAATTGCAGCGGTTGGGCGATCAACTCGGTGCAATCTATACCCCAGTTGCCTTGGTCGTGGCGGTCGCTGCGTGGGTGCTCAGCGGTGAATCCGTTCGTTTCCTCGCGGTGCTGGTCATCGCTACGCCTTGTCCGCTGCTGCTCGCCATTCCCATTGCCATCATTGGTTCGATTTCCCTTTGCGCCAGGCGCGCGATCATCGTCAAGAGTCCTGTCGTGCTGGAGCAAATCGCTGGCTGTCGGACCGCCATCTTCGACAAAACCGGGACACTAACCTACGGCGAACCGAAACTAACCGAACAACTCATCGCTCCGGGCTTTGATCAGAAAGAAGTGCTGACGCTCGTCGCCAGTCTGGAGCGCTATTCGAAACATCCTTTGGCTCGCGCCATTCTCGCGGCGGCCAAGGAAGCCGGGATTCAACTCCCGGAAGCCACCGAAGTCGGCGAGCAGCCCGGCCAAGGTCTGCGTGGAAAAGTTTCCGGTCATCAATTGCAGATCACCAGCCGCAACAAACTCATTGCGGAAAAGGTTGCGGGCGCGGATCAACTTCCCGCACTCGCCGGAGGACTCGAATGTGTGGTGGTGGTTGACGAGCGCTACGCGGCGGCCCTGCGTTTTCGCGATGCCCCGCGCGCAGAGAGTCGTTCTTTCATTAACCATTTAGGGCCGAAGCATCAATTCGCACGCGTGATGATCGTTTCGGGAGATCGCGAGTCGGAGGTGCGCTATCTCGCCGAACAGGTGGGCATCACAGAAATCCATGCGCAGCAGAGCCCTGAGCAAAAGCTCGCGCTGGTCCGCGCGGAAACTGCGAAAGCAAAAACCCTTTATGTCGGCGACGGCATCAACGACGCCCCGGCCATGATGGCGGCCACTGTCGGCATGGCCATTGGCCAGAACAGCGACGTGACCGCCGAAGCTGCTGGCGTCGTGATCATGGACAACTCGCTCAAGAAGGTGGACGAGTTCATGCACATCAGTCGCCGGATGCGGATCATCGCGTTGCAAAGTGCGGTGGGCGGCATGGCGCTCAGCGTCATCGGCATGATCTTCGCGGCCACCGGTCATTTGAGTCCGGTGAGCGGCGCGATCACACAGGAGGTCATTGACGTTCTTGCCGTGCTCAATGCTCTACGCGCCGCGTTTCCGCCCAAGGTGATTTCCGATTTATGACCGCGAGTCATCCATTGCCAGTGAACGGCACGGAAGTCAACGCGCCCACCGCAAAACTGGAAGCTGGAGCTGCTGCCAGCGATTGTGTGGTCAAGGTTGGAGGCGATTGGCGGTTGAACTCCCAAGTGCCCTCATGGAACGGATTGTTCGGGCAACACATCGCAGCGAATGTGCGAGTCATCCCGGATGACTTGGGCAAGTGGGACACCTCGCTGCTCCTGTTCCTCGTGCATGGTCGGGCGTGGTGCGCTGAATCGAAACGCGATTTCATCGCCGAGGCATTGCCGGAGAATCTGCAAACGCTGCTCCGGCAAGTCGCCGAGGCTGGCACAGCTGCCCCCAAGACGAAACCGGCTGCCAAAACCATTGTTGAGCGCGCCGATACTCTTGCGACAAACTTCGGCCATAAGACCAAGGAGAACATTTCGTTCATCGGGGAATGCACGCTGGGCTTCGTCGGCGTGCTAAAGCACCCGCGCAGATTTCGCTGGATGGATTGTCTGGTCGAGATGCAGCAATGCTGGGCGTCGTCGCTGCCGATTGTGAGCCTGGTCAGCTTTCTGGTGGGCGTCATCCTGGCCTTTCAAGCGGCGATTCAATTGCAGCAATACGGTGCGGCCGTCTTCGTGGCGGACTTGGTCGGTCTGTCCGTGGTGCGCGAGATGGGGCCGATGATGGCGGCGGTTATCATGGCCGGAGGCATCGGGGCCGCGTTCGCCGCCCAGCTCGGCAACATGAAGGTGGACGAGGAAATTGATGCCTTGGAGACGTTGGGAATTTCGACGGTGGACTTCTTGGCTTTGCCCCGGCTGTTCGCGGTGACGCTGATGATGCCCATTCTCGCGTTGTATGCGAACGTGCTCGGCATCCTCGGAGGCATGTTCGT
Organism: Verrucomicrobiota bacterium; assembly: GCA_025457745.1. Classification (GTDB taxonomy): domain Bacteria; phylum Verrucomicrobiota; class Verrucomicrobiia; order Limisphaerales; family JADLHS01; genus JALOTT01. The sequence goes on along the minus strand of JALOTT010000087.1, from coordinate 7,713 downwards.
CTCGGCGACGATGCTGAACATTCCGGCCGCGGCCTATTGGGTGGAAACGCAAAATCGCGTCGGCCTGTCGGATGTAAACAGCGGCGTCATCAAAAGTCTTTTCTTCGGCCTGGCCATCGGCCTCGCCGGTTGCCTGCGCGGAATGAAATGCGAACGAAGTGCTGCTGGCGTCGGCAAAGCGACGACTTCAGCCGTGGTGACCGGCATCCTGCTGATAGTCATAGCCGACGCTTTGTTCGCCCTGATCTTCAATGTGCTGGGAATTTGAGCAACCCATGAACACCAACCCGCCAGCACCAGTTATCGAAGTGAAGAATCTGACTTGCGGCTATGGCGAAACCGTGGTGTTGCAGGACGTATCATTTGCCGTTCACCCGCGTGAAGTGCTCTTCGTCATTGGCGGCAGCGGTTGTGGCAAGAGCACGTTGCTCCGCTGCTTGATCGGATTGCTGAAACCATTTCAGGGTGACGTCGCGTATTTCGGAAACAGTTTTACTGCTGCGGATGCCCCGCAGCGGCGCGAGATTTTGAAAACGTTCGGCGTGATCTACCAGAACAACGCGCTCTGGAGTTCCATGACGCTGGCGGAAAATGTGTCGCTGCCACTGGAAGAACACACCTCGCTATCGCGCGCCGACCGTGAAGAGATTGTCACGCTGAAACTGACCGAGGTGGGCTTGGCCGGGTCAGAAGAACTTTACCCCTCGGAACTCAGCGGAGGCATGAAGAAACGAGCGGCATTGGCCCGCGCGTTGGCGTTAGATCCAGCAATCGTCTTCTTCGACGAACCTTCGGAAGGTTTAGACCCAATCACCTCGCGCGAGATGGACCGGCTGATCCTCCAAGTGCGGGACATCTTGGGGACGACCATGGTCATCGTGTCGCATCAACTCTCCAGCATTTTCCGACTGGCTGACCGCGTCATTATGCTGGATCGCACAACCAAGGGCATCATTGCCGAAGGCAAACCCAGTGAACTGGCAGCCAACAGCTGTGACCCGCGCGTTCGGGATTTTCTGAATCAAGACGCCGATTCTGCAGAACCAGGCAACCACACTCCCGCCGTCGAAACGGAGGTTCTTTCCAAGTGAAAACTAAACTCAGCCCATTTCTGATCGGTTCGTTTGTGCTCGGCGGCCTGCTGCTGGTGGTGGTCGCACTCCTCTCATTTCGCTCACTCCACCTATTCTCCAAGCCAGCGCGATTTGTGGCTTACTTCAACGAATCGGTGCAGGGATTGGACGTCGGCAGTCCGGTGAAGTTGCGGGGCGTTCGCGTGGGCCGCGTGGCGACCATTCAGGTCCACTACGATTCAAAGACCCAAAAATCGCAGGTCGCAGTCATCGCCGAATTGGACCAGAGTGCAGTCACTGATCATGCGGGACAGATCATTCAACTCACAGACCGCGCCACGCTTCAACGGCTGATTGATGAGGGGTTACGCGCCAAGATAGATTTGGTCGGTATCACCGGCCTGCAATATGTGGAGCTGGATTTTTTCGATCCACAGGAGTTCCCCGCGCCGCACCGGGACGGCGAGAGTGAATATCCCGTCGTGCCGACGTTGCGCTCCGGCATGTCCGAACTGGTCGCAAACCTCTCCAAGATCGCAAACAATTTGAACAAAGTGGATTTCGCCGGACTTTCACGCGAACTCCAAGCGCTGCTCGCGACCGTGAACCGTCAAGTCAGCGACGTGGACTTGAAGCAGATGGTAGCCAAAGTGACGGCAGCCGCAGCGTCCATTGAAGCGTTCGCGGGTTCTACCGAAGCCAAGGCGGCATTCGCCAACTTGAACAAGACCGCAGCCGACGTGCAGGGTTTCGTCGCAAAGCTCGACGCACAAGTTGAGCCCGTGCAGTTGGAACTGGTGCGGACACTTCATTCGTTTCACGACGCAGCCGAGACCGTCCACAAACTTCTCGGCCCACAAAGCGGCCTCGGCGAGGAAGCGGTTCGCACGCTTCAGCAGGTGACGGAGACGGCTGAGTCGTTGCAGCGATTGGCCGATTTTCTGGAACGAAACCCCAATGCCTTAATCACGGGGAAGAAGCGTCCTGACAAAGAGCCGTAATATGAAACCCATTCAAACTTCCAAATTTTCATGTCGCCCAATTCTTTTGCTGCTGGGCGTTATCGCTGCCGCATTTCTCGGCGGATGTAGTTTCCTGCGTCCCCACGATGACCCAACCCGATTCTATGTGCTGACCGTTCCGCACGCGGCGACTGAGCGCTTCGCGGACAGCGAATTCCAAAAGTTAAGGATTGGATTGAAGCCGGTGGAAGTGCCGACGTATTTGCGAAGCAAATCCATGGTGCTCCGAACTGGGACGAATGAAATTCATTTCGCGGAGTTTGATCGGTGGGCCGAACCGCTGGATCAGGGAATCAGTCGTGTGATGAAGGAAAATCTCAGCGCCGCCCCCAACGTGGCGAGCGTGACTTTGAACTCGCACGGGGACGACTCGTTGAATTGCGAAGTGGCGATCCGGATTTTGGCCTGCGAGGGAGTGCGCGTGGAAAAGGGAACGAGTTCGATTCGTTTTGCTGCGACGTGGGAAGTTCGACCGGTCGGGACTAATTCGACGGCGACCAAACGTGGCGGGTTTACTGCCGATGCCGTTGCTTGGAGCGGGAAAGATTACGGGCAATTGGCCGAGCGAATTAGTGAAGCCATTGCCGACGCGAGCATCGCACTCGCGGCGGATTTGCCGATACAAGCCAAGTCTTTTCCCAACCCAACGCCGGAAATTATCAAACCATGAGATTCCTCGATCAAATCAAGAGCGGGGGATTCCTCGATCCGGCTACCCTTCAGGGCGCGGCGCTGTTTGCCGTGGTTTTCGCATTCTTCGCTTGGCTCTTCGGTCGCGCCTTACGAATGACCGTCCAAAGATTGTTGGCGCATGACAAGCACGCGCATCTGGATCTCATGGCCGTCAAGTTCCTCGCCAAACTGACGCGCTACTGCGTTTATATTTTCGCGTTTGTGGCTTACGCGCATCTAGTCCCGGGCCTGTCAGGTTTGGGCTCGGCTTCGCTGACGAGTATCAGCGTCATCACGGTCATTGTCGGTCTCGCGGCGCAAAACACCCTGGGCAATCTGGTCGCCGGAATCTCCTTGTTGCTCTATCGCCCCTTCAAACTGGGCGACCGGTTGCAGGTCATCGCGCCGACCGGATTGGAAACCGGCACGGTGGAAAACCTCACGCTCGGTTACACCTTGCTGAAGACAGATGACAATCGCCGCGTGGTCGTTCCCAACAGCCTCATGGCCAGCCAGACCACCATCAATCTGACCACGAACGATCCGCGCGTGGTTTGTTCCGTGCCGATGAGCATCAGCTACGATGCGGACATTGATAAAGCCCGCGCCATTCTGCTCGATTTGGGCAGCAAGCATCCCAAGGCCACGCAGGTTTGCGGATGCCCGCTAACGCAGTTGGGAACTGCAGGCGTCGTGCTCTCACTCGATGTGTGGTGCGCCGATGCCTTCACGGCCATCGCGCTCAGATGCGATTTGCTGGAGCAGGCCAAGAAACGTTTTGCCTTGGAAGGAATTGCCCTGCCGCTGCCGCAGACAACTGTGGTCCTGAAAGATGACCGCCGCATTCACTGACCAACGGTTAATCCGCGCGCCCCGCGCCTTCGGCTGGATTGATCTGGCCGTCGTCGGCTTGCTGGCTGGGTTCATCTATGCGCTCGTCACCGTGGCCCGCGAGTGGAGCGGCCCGCTGCAACAAGTGCCGCAGATTCATCTGGAGGCTCGCTATCTGCCGCTCTACGCGCTGTTAAGTCTGACCCGAGGCGTCATGGCTTATGGCGTGTCGTTCCTCTTCACGATGGTTTATGGCTACACAATGGCGCGGGTGACGGGAGCTGAACGAGTGATGTTGCCAGTGCTCGACATCCTGCAAAGCATCCCGGTGCTCGGCTTCCTACCGGGATTCGTGCTCGGACTGGTTCACTTTTTTCCACATCAAAACATCGGCCTCGAAATCGCCTCGGTGCTGATGATTTTCACGGGTCAGGTGTGGAACATGACGTTCTCCTTTTACTCATCGCTGAAATCCGTGCCGCCGGATTTGCTGGCGGTGGCCCGCTTGACGCGCATGTCTTGGTGGCAAAGGTTCTTCCGGCTGGACCTTTCCTTCGCCGCTCACGGGCTGCTTTGGAACAGCATGATGTCCATGGCCGGCGGTTGGTTTTTCTTGATGGTGAGCGAGGCGTTCGTTTTGGGTGAACACGATTTCCGACTGCCGGGCCTCGGCTCATACATGAGCCTCGCCATCGAGCGCGGCGATGGGTGGGCGCAATTGCTCGGCGTGCTGACGATGCTTGGAATTATCGTGGCCGTGGACCAAGTCGTCTGGCGTCCGCGCGGTCGTTCTGACGCATGATGAAAAACTGGCGGCTGTTGCCGAACACAGCAGAGCGAATACGCGACGCTTTGAAACGGGCATATTGCTGAACGATGGAGATGTTCCAGCAATTGAACTTGCGAAGCTGGGCGTAGCTCTCTTGCACGATTTCTTGGCCGCCGGGAATGTCGAGGAATCGCGCGACTTCCTCGTAGATGTTCCGCTTCCGCAAGGCGCGCGGCAGCGTCATGATGTGTTTGCGCGCGTGGTTGGTGATGAGGAAACCCGCCGCGGCCTTCAACTCCTTGGCTGACTCCGGGATGTAACCCAACTCGAAGTGCGCGATTTTCCCCGTAAGCGAGAGATTGCTCGTGCCGTCAAACAGGCAGCCATAATTGCCGTCGCGACACCACGGCAGAATGAGCGTGGCGATTTCCATGATCTGGTCGCGCTCTGCGCCCATCGGGTCGAGCATCATCAACTCCTGAAGCATCCGGTGCGTCGGGAATTCCTCTGGCGTGAAATAGGCAAACGCCAGGTTGCGGACTTCCTTGCTGGTCTTCGGGTCTTTGAGAAACTTCAACGCCTCTGCTTCGTCGGACTGAGCCAGATACGCCTCGGCTTCGTCCGCGTGACTCGCCTTCCAGTCACGAAAGTCCGCAAACGCTTCGAGGCTGGTTGCGCCGGGCGGCATCCGTTCGGCACGAAACTGCTGGAGAGCCAGAGCGTGACGCGCGATGTCGAGCAACTGGTCGTGGCGCTTCTTCTGCCAGTCCTGAAACGCATCCTCGTAAAGCAGGTTCAGGTATTTCGCGATCTGCGCCTGGCGGAGCATTTGTTTATCCTCCTGCGCCGACGTGCCAATCATCCGCGCGACTAGCGCGGTTGCGGCGGACAAATGATCCGGCGTGAGTGGCAGCCCCTTCGGGCGCGTTGGATTCGGCGGCGGTCATGGTTGCTCCTCCGAAAGTGGGTGGCGGAAATTGCGGTTGCACTGGGCCTCCGGCGCGAAGCCGTTGCCGGTGAACCAACGCTCGAAAATGTCGCGGTCGTAGCCGGGCGGCTTGCCCTGCCGCAGCCCGAAGATGTAGGCGAGGCAAAGCGCGACGGGAATCAAGGCAACGACAATGGATGTCAGGAACGATTGATTCAGCGGGACAAGTAGCACGAAGAACGGCGTGATGCCCGCGCCGATGCCGCCCACGAGCCACCAGAACAGCCCCCCCTCCAATCCCCACGTCCGGCCTTTCGAGTCGGAGGCGGCGTTGGTATCGGTGAGGCGGAGGTCTGTTTTCATGGCAGCTCGGGGCGGCGGGTGGCGGGGTGTGTGGCGGGTTCTGGCAAGATCAGAAGTTGCCGACACCGACGGCGCTGTTCGCGTCAATGCCGAAGATTTTGTAAAAGGCGAACACGGCAGCGGGCGCAGCCGCGATGATCGCGCCGCCAATGATACTCATTTTGCCTTGGTCAACGTCGCCGCGCCGGATGGCGAACCCGCCGTAGATGACGGCCGAGATGCCGAGGACGAAACCGAACATCATGATCACGGCGAGGCTGTTGCTGATGCCGGTCTTGAGTTCGGTGGAGTTGAACGCCTGCGCGAAGGCCGGCATGGCGTTGAGGGTGAGGATGGCGGGCAGCCGCGAACGGATTTTTCGACTGGTCTGTTTGATGAGCTTCATACGCGTTTGTGTTATTGTTGTCTGTCGTCAGCGGCTTCTCCGCCGAACACGCGATGACAATCTCACAAGCGCGCGAAGGGCTGGTGTATGTCCTACACAACATGCGCGCACAGTCCGGGCTACAAATCAGGGATGAACAAAACAACAGACCCGACGAAGCTCACCAAACTCCACGAACTGACCTCCCTGCTGCCGCGCGAAATCCGCGGCCAGTCCCACGCGCTGCCGCGTATCATGTCTGCGGTGCGGCGCGGAGAACTCGGATTGACGAAGCCCGGCCGTCCGCGCGGAAGTTTCTTGCTGCTCGGTCCAACGGGCGTCGGAAAAACCGAAACGGTAGTCGTGACGACAAACCAGATCTTCGGCGCGGGCCAATTGTTCCGGTTCGACATGAGCGAATTCCAGAATCAGGAGGCGCTCGGTCTATTGCTGGGCGCACGGCTTGGTGAAGTCGGCTACCTCGGCGGCGTGCGTGAACGCGCGGCGGAAGGATCACTGCTTTTTGATGAAGCGGAGAAGGCGCATCCGCGCGTGCTGGATATTCTCCTGCAACTGCTCGACGCGGCGCGCATCACGGTGGCAACTGGACAAACGCTCGACTTCAGCGGTTTCTACATCTGGCTCACGTCAAACATCGGCTCGGCTGAATTGATGAGCCTCCAACATTCCAACGACGCGACGTTGGAGCGCCACGTCCTGACACGCGCGCAACAAACTCTGCGCCCGGAGATTTTTGCACGCGTCAATGAGAAGCTCGTGTTCCATCGCTTGAGCTACGAGCACCAATTGGAAATCGCAGAGAAGTTTCTGTCTCGTGAAATCGCGTTCCTCGCCGCACGTAGTCACAAGCTCGAACTGGACAAGACGGTGCTGCCGTTCCTCGTGCGAAAGGGATTCCACCCGAAGCTCGGCGCTCGCCCCATGCGCGATGCGGTCGAAAAGTTGGTCGGCGATGCTGTGAGCGAATGTCTGCTCGATGCACGCCCTGGGTCCGGAGTGCTCGCGTTAGACGAAACCCGCGATTGCCTCGTCGTCCGATGAGGGAATTTCCGAAGCTGGAACAGCGACAGCTTCCCGCGATGAAAACCTAGAGGCAAAACTTCCCGGCGGCGGCGGGCGGGTCAAAGGAGGAACGGAAGCGCGAGCGTCTAAGCGAGCCGACCCGTAGCATCCTTGACGCGCCCGCCGACGCCTTACAATCGAGAGGGGATTCATCGCGCTGTCCGGGGATGAGCCGAATGGTTCGCCGATATTTCAATCAGCGATTGGAAAATCCGACATTCGCCAATCACCGATTGACGGATTCATCAATTGACCGCGGATGCGGGCACACGGCTTCGGTCTGCGGTCGGCGAGCGAGGAAAGTGGAGCACAGGCTGGAATGGAGCGCATAGCGGAATGAAGCCGGAGCGCAACGCCCGCCGCCGAGCCGCAGACGGAAGCCTGCCGCACTCGCGGCATTTCGGCGAATGCCCACTCGTGACGAGCGCGCGGATTTGCGAAGTGGAGCGGGCGTCGTCGAAGGGCAACAGGGCGACGGGCAGCCCGTGAAGCGAAGCAAACCGCGCGTTGGCGAATTGACTCAAAAAGAATGTTACCGAAGGCGGGGTGAAATGGATTGAAGAAACCATACGTTGACTCAAAAAGGGTGTTACCGAGCTATGGACACC
>JALOTT010000086.1 GCA_025457745.1 Verrucomicrobiota bacterium | reverse complement strand
ACGCCGAACCGCCGCATTGCCGCCATCGCGCTGGTCGTGTTTGCGCTCGATCAGCTCACAAAATTCTTCGTCCTCCGGCTTCTAGGCAAAGGACAGGAAAAAATCATCGTGGACGGCTTCTTCAAGTTCGTCCACTGGGGCAATACGGGCGCGGCGTGGAGTCTCTTTCGCGGGAACAACGAACTGCTCGCCATTGTCGCTCTGCTTGCGTTGCTGGTGCTGTTTCTGAGCCGGCATCATTTTGAGTCCCGCACGTTGCTGGGGCAGATCGCCTTTGGCCTGATTTTCGGCGGCATCGCCGGCAATCTCACTGACCGCCTTTTGCCCAGCCGCCACGAAGTCATTGATTTCATTTATTTCTACCTGCGGCAACGCGACGGCGGCGAAATCGGTTTCCCCGCGTTCAACGTGGCCGACAGTGGCATCTGCCTCGGCGTGGGGCTGGTGTTCTTGATTACGTGGAAAAGCGAGCGCACAGTGAAACCGGCAGAAACGTCGGCGTTGAAATGAAACCCGTCCGCCCTCGCGCGCCTTGAAAGCCTTGGTTCAAACATTCAACTTTCAACCTCGAATACCCAACGTCCAGGTGGCCGCGTGCGTTCAGGGTTGGAAGTTGTTGAATGTTGGAAGTTGAATGTTGGAAGTTGAATGTTGGAAGTTGAATGTTGGAAGTTGAATGTTGGAAGTTGAATGTTGGAAGTTGAATGTTTCCCCAATGCCTCTTCCCTCTGAAACCTTCATCATCGCGAAATCGCTCCCGAGCGAACGGCTTGACACCTTTCTGCGTCGCCAGTTCCCGGCGACGTCGCGGGGTGCGATTCAGCGGCTCATCGAGGAAGGTCACATCACGGTCAACGGCAAACCCACCAAACCCACCCACGCACCGCGCGTCGGCGAGGTCGTCCAGGTCGAATGGCCGGAAGCGCGCCCTGCCGAAGCGCAGCCGGAGGAAATGCCGCTCGATATTTTATTCGAGGACGACGCGCTGCTGGTCTTGAACAAGCCCGCCGGCTTGGTCGTGCATCCCGCCGCCGGACACGAGGAACACACGCTGGTTAACGCGCTGCTGCATCATTGCCAGGACAGTCTCAGCGGTATCGGCGGCGTGGCGCGGCCTGGAATTGTGCATCGGCTCGACAAGGAAACCAGCGGCTGCCTGGTCGTGGCCAAGAACGACGACACGCACCTTGCGCTTTCAGCCCAATTTGCCGGACGGCAGGTGGAGAAGATTTATCACGCCATCGTGTGCGGTGTAATGGCGCGGGACGAAGGCAATATCCGCGCCGCCATCGCGCGACATCCTTCACACCGCAAACGCATGGCCGTCCGGGACGACGACAACGCCCGTGCCGCGCACACGGGCTACCGCGTAATCGAGCGGTTGCGCGAAGCCACGCTGGTTGAGGCGGTGCTGCACACGGGCCGCACGCACCAGATTCGCGTGCATTTTCAGTTCATCGGCCATCCCGTTGCAGGCGACGAAACCTACGGTCAGCGGCGGACGAAACGGTTGGCGGAGCTGACCCACTACGAAGCGCCGCGGGTGATGCTGCACGCGCACAAGCTTGCATTCATTCACCCGCGCAGTGGTAAGCGCCTGTGGTTCGAAGCGCCGCAGCCGGCGGATTTTGCGGACGCGGTAAAATTCTTGAAAGCCAACTGATACCATTTACGCCTGAAAATCGGCAATTCAAAAGGCAGGGCACGACACTCCATGCGCGCCTGGGCGAGGCCAGCCAACCTGGGCGCGGGAATCAAGAGGCCAGCCCATGCTGCCCGCCAACGGCGGCGACTTCACCCGCTGTCGAATTGAGATTGAACTTGCCACCCATCCGGCAATAATCCCGGTCGCCATGAGGACGACCGGCAGGTCGCCTCCGCCGACACGGTCGGGACGCGCTGCCGCGCGTCCTGCGTTCGATTATTTCGATGAACGATTGGAACATTCAGGGCCGCGCGCACGCCTGCGAAGCCTGCGGCAAACCGTTTGCCGATCAGGAGGCGTATCACACCTTGCTGTTCGACGAGCGCGCCGATCTCCGCCGTTCCGACATTTGCGCCGGCTGCTGGCAACAGCAATTCAGCGACGGCGCGCGCGACCGCAAAGGATTTCTCTCTTACTGGCAGGGCATCTACGAAGCGCCCCCGCCGGCGGTGGACCCGATCCATCGGGAAACCGCCGAGACGCTCCTGCGCAAACTCATCGAGCAAAACGACCCGCGCCACGTCCCCGCCGGCTACATCCTCGCCGTGATGCTCGAACGCAAACGCATCTTGAAAGTGAAGGAGCAAATCGTCCGCGATGGCAAGCGCACCTTCATTTACGAGCAACCGAAAACGGGCGACGTGTTCACCATCGCCGACCCGGACCTCAAGCTCGACCAACTCGAAGAAGTCCAGCGCGACGTCGCCGCGCTGCTGGAACACGGATTGAATCCGCCGCAACCTGCGGATGCTCCAGTCGCGGCGGCTGTGCAAATCAAGCCCGAAACCGAAACCACGCCAAGCTGAATGAATTTACGATTTACGATTTGCGATTTACGAATTACAGCGCCCGCGTGGCAGACAATCGTCAATCGTCAATCGTAAATCAAAGATGCCTTCCCCTGTGTCCGACCTCGCCGCCCTCCAAACCCGCCTCGGTTACACCTTCCGCGACGAAAACTTGTTGCGTCTGGCCCTCACGCATCCATCCGTTGCGCATGAGCAGGGCGTGCCGGTCGAGCAAAACCAGCGGTTGGAATTTCTCGGTGACGCCGTGTTGCAACTGGGCCTCACCCGCGAGCTGTACGAAAAATTTCCCGCGTTCAATGAAGGCCCGCTCACCAAGGCCCGCGCGAAACTGGTAAACCGCCGCACGCTGGCGGTGCATGGACGCGCACTGGGGTTGGGCGCGAATTTGATCCTCAGCCGCGGTGAAGAATTGCACGGCGGCCGCGAACGCCCGTCCGCACTGGCCGACGCCTACGAAGCCTTGGTGGGCGCGATTTTCCTCGACGGCGGCTTTGACGCCGCCCGCGAATTCATTTTACGCGAATTTGCCGCGGCCTTCGGCGGATTGAGCGTCATTCCGATTCTGGAAAATCCGAAAGGGGAGTTGCAGGAATTTCTACAGGCGCGCTCGACCGAGGCGCCGCAATATCACGTCGTCTCCAGCAGCGGCCCGGACCATGACCGCATTTTTGAGTGCACGGTGCATCACGCCGACATGGAACTGGCGCGCGGTTCAGGTAAGAGCAAGAAGGCCGCTGAGAGCGAGGCTGCGCTCGCCGCGTTGAAGAAGCTACGCGAACAGCCGGTGGTCCAGGCCACCGAGTTGTCGTCTCCCTACCCAGGAACCGCAAGGTAGGGCGCGTCACTCCGTGCGCGCCGCCAGTTGCGTTCTCGTCGCGGGTCAGACCATCAACCTTTATTCCGCGCTGGGCCTGCTGGTCTTGTTCGGCGTCGTGAAGAAAAATGCCATTCTCCAGATTGACCACATGAACAAGCTGCGCGCCCACGGCCTGGACCGCCCCGCCGCCATCCTGCAAGGCAATCGCGAACGGCTGCGACCGATTCTGATGACCACGCTGACGCTCATCGCGGCCATGATCCCGCTGGTGCTGGGCACAGGCCCGGGCGAGGAGGAACGCCGCGCGGTGGCGGTGGTCGTGATCGGCGGACAAGCTCTGTGCCTGCTGCTGACGCTGGTGGTCACCCCCGTCGCGTATTCGCTGCTGGATGACCTCGCGCAAAAAATGCAATGGCGCCATTGGCGCATTGAACCGGAGATGCCTCAAGCCGAACCAGCGGCCCAACCGCGTGGGTAATAGATCACGCAGACTCAATCTCCAGAAAAATATTTCACTTTCTGGAAGTGGCGCAGTGTGCTGGTTGTGCGTATTCGCGCCACCAATTCGTCAATCCAGCGCAATCTTGTAGTAGCAGACCCAACCTTGCCCGGTCAGGGCGGGATTGATGAATTGGGATTTATACCAAATCACCCGACCATCCTCGAAGAGGAAATTTCCACCCGCAGGCTCGCCCGTGCGTTGAGCATGACCGGAATAGGCGATGCGCGGACTCGAATTGAACCACTGCATGTTGCCGGGAACCCCGGGAGGCGGCGGGCTGCCCATGGCCTGCTTCATGTCCATGGTGAGGGGGGCCTTTGCGAACTCACCCCCGAACTTCTTCTTCTGTACCCATCCCTGCACGCCGGCATAGTTGAAATTATACCCCCAGCCGGCGTTCATCCAGAAACCCGGATCGCGGTGAGGCAGATGAAAGTAGCCGATGACAAATTGCGGGTCGAAAGCAGGGTTTGGGTTGACATCGGCATAACGGTGCCACTGTTGGGCGGGACAGAAGAGAACGTGAAATCTGTCCTTTTCAGTCGTGGTACGCCGCATGGGAATCAAGTAGTTCGACCAGAAGCTCTGGACATTGGTTCCGCACCAACTCACGTGTGCGCCATCCCGGTTGTCGGGGAAGTAATCGTTGCAATCGCTGGCGTATGCCGCGAAAGCGATACCCCACTGCCGAAGGTTGCTAGAGCAGACGGTGCGTAGCGCTCGATCTTTTGCCTGTGCGAGACCGGGGAGCAGCAGCGCTGCAAGGATGGCTATGATGGCAATGACCACCAGAAGTTCAATCAAAGTGAACGCCGCATAAAGTCTCTCGCTGAATGGTTTGGCTCGCATGAGGCACCGCCGTGGTACAGCACCTAACCGAGATCCGGGCGTAAGTTCCGGTTCATCTCTTTTCGCATGGTTCGGTTGTATTTCAGGCTTTCCTGTGTGTCAACAAGGGTTTATTGAGTCTGCGCGCATGAACTGGCTGAGAACAAGAACCGCCGCGGAATGAGCATCGCCCTGGAATTTTCCGGCAAGACTGCGCTCATCACCGGCGCACCCCAAGGCATCGGCGCGCAGATGGCGCGGATGAGCCAAGTGCAAGTCACGACGCTTTCTCCCTCACCCCGGCCCTCTCCCGCTGGGAGAGGGAGAATCTTATCCAGACTCACGGCAAAACAGAACGCTGGGTTTGCCGGAGGGTCACCGAAAACAATTGAAGCACGCGATTGGTGTTCCCTCTCCCAGCGGGAGAGGGTCAGGGTGAGGGAGATCGCAACAAACAACCGTTGTCTTAGAGGAACGTGCGCGACATGGTTGCTGCTGACCCTTTGGACGCTGTCCCTCGCGCTTGAACCGACCGCACACGCAGCGGCAGAGATTTCCGAAGCGCGAGTGAAAGAGATCGCCGCGATGTTGCCCGCCAAGCCCGCGGGCTTGGGCCGCCCCATCACTGAGCGCGCGGCCTGGAAGAAACTCGCCCGGCGACCCGCGTATGCGGCCATCGTGTCGGACGCGCGAAAGCTGGCAAAGGAACCCGTGCCGGAGTTGCCCGACGATTTGTATCTTGATTACTCCCGGACGGGAAATCGCGACCGTTGTCAGGCAATTCTTTTTGCCCGTAGCGGGCGACTTGCCACGTTGACCCTCGCTGAGTGCGTGGAGAATCGCGGACGATTCGTGAAGCCGGTCGTGGAGACCATCGCCGGACTCTGCGCCGAGCGCACATGGGTTTACCCGGCGCACGACGGCGCGTTGAACAACTTCCAAGGGCGGACGGTGGAAGTAGACTTGCGCGTCACACAAGTCGCGTGGGAACTGGCCACGGCGGACTTTCTGCTCGGCGATAAATTGCCGGCGTACACCCGGCGCCTGATTCGCGAGAATGTCGAGCGTCGCGTGTTTCAACCCTACCGGGAAAGGTTGGAAGGCCGGCGCGGAAGCATGTTCTGGCTGTCCGCCACGCATAACTGGAACGCGGTCTGCCTCGCGGGCGTCACGGGGGCGGCGCTCGCGTTGAAGGAATCGCCAGAACAGCGCGCGTGGTTCATCGCGGCGGCGGAGCATTACATCCGGAACTTTTTGAAGGGCTTCACGCCGGACGGTTATTGCAGCGAGGGTTTGGGCTACTGGAATTACGGCTTCGGCCATTTCCTGATGCTCGGGGAAACGATACGGCAGGCGACGGGCGGACGCGCGGACCTGCTGGCCGATCCTGTCGCACTGGCGCCGGCGCTGTTTGCCTCGCGTGCGGAAATCCTCAACGGAATCTACCCGACCATTGCGGATTGCCATCCCGGCACGCGGCCGGGTGAAAAAATTTCGCGTTACCTTGCCGAACGGCTAGGCGTGCCAGTAACGGGCAACCGCGACGAAATCTTTTCCCGTCCGGATCGAAATCTGATTTCGACGACGTTATTCGCGTTGCTACCGCGGCAACTTCCAATCGCGCAACGCGCCGACCGGGTGGGCGATTCGCCATTGCGCACCTGGTTCAAAGATGGCGGCGTTTTGATTTGCCGGCCCACGAAGAACTCAAAGAGCAAATTCGCCGCCGCGCTCAAAGGCGGGCACAACGCGGAGCATCACAACCACAACGACGTGGGCAGCTTCAGCGTCGTGGTGGGCCAGACGATGGTGCTCTGTGATCCGGGCGCGGAGGTTTACACCCGGCGCACGTTCAGCGCGCAACGCTACGAGAGCAAGGTGTTGAACTCGTTCGGCCACGCCGTGCCGGTCGTGGCTGGCCAGTTGCAACGGCCGGGCGCCGACGCCCGGGCGGTGGTTTTGCGCGCGGATTTCAGCGATGCTGAAGACACGCTGGCGCTGGACATTCGGTCCGCCTACGGCGTGCCGGAGTTGCAAAAGCTCGAACGCACTTTTGTCTTTCGCAGGGCTATGCCCATGTCGCTCGTCGTGCGCGACGAAGTTGAGTTTTCTGGCCGAAAACCTTTCGAAACAGCGCTGATCACGTGGGGGCGATGCAAACAAATCTCACCGACTGAACTACTCATCACGGATGGACACGATGCAGTCAGGGTGAAAATTGACACTGGCGGACGGGCGTTCGCGGTCAGGAACAAAATCTTGGATGAAGACATACACGGTCCGGGGAAGCCTCTGCGTATCGGCATCAGTCTCGATTTTCCCGCAGAGAAGGCAGTGGTGACTTTGACCCTCACGCCCGCGAAGTCCCCGGCGGCTATCCGATGACGGAATCCCACGGTGTTATTTCAGTACGGCGCCGTGATCGTAGATTGGCACCTCTCGGAACTGGAGGTTGAGCTTTAATGCGAAACAATCCACGGTGTAGTGGTTTCCGCTGGAAAGCTGATCTCGCCGTTTTTCCGCCTGCTTGATCTCTTTTTCGACCTCGTCGAGTCGGTCTTGCGCATCGCGCTCGTCGGCCTTCGTTTGCCTCAATTGCCCGTTCGTGTTGCCAGCACGGCGGAGGCCGCGCCGTGTCAATCGTGGGCGTTGCTCCTTTAATTTTCTTTCGCGCTGGTTGTCACTCTTGATCTCGCGATTCAACTGGTCGGCGCTCGGCTTTCAACTCTTTGAGCCTGGCGTCGAGCCGGGTAAATTCGGCCAGTTCCTGCACCGGCGGGGTCTTCAAAATGAACTTCGACCCTGAGGTCAGTTGATTGCCGTCTTTGCTCTTCGCGGATGGGGTGTCCACGCTGCCCTCCACCGTCCAGCCGCAAGTGTTGGTCCCCACGATCTGCCCTGTGGCGTGTACCCAACCTGGGAAAGGTCGTTTGCCCGCGTGATGTTGCCACCACTCAATTAATGGCGTCAGATCTACAGTTTGTCCGTTAATGGCGCGTTTCGGATCCCGCGCCGGGCTGGCGCACAGGATGTTGATCACCGTCAAGCTTCCGACGATTATGAATCGAATTTCCGCGCGCATTGCAATTCACCAGACGCCGTGCCGCGGGTCAAGGTGACAGGGCCTGACGACCCGCTACGGCTTGTCGTATTCGCCCAGGTTGCGAATCCAGATGTTGCGGAAACGCATCGGGTTGCCGTGGTCCTGCAACTCGATCGTTCCGCGCGATTGCGGCTTGCCGTAGGTGCCAACTTCCCCGTGTTTCGTCTCACCGATATATTCCTTGTGATGATGCATCACGACGCCGTTGAGGATCACCGTGACGTTGGCGCGGTTGACGAGTTTGCCGGCGTCATCCCACTTCGGCGCTTCGAAGATGATGTCGTAACTCTGCCATTCACCGGGTTTCTTCACAGCGGTTGCCAGCGGTGGACACTGGCCGTAGAGCGCGCCGCATTGGCCGTCGGGGTAGGTTGGGTTGTCGTAGGAATCGAGCACCTGCACTTCGTACTTGCCGAAGATGAACACGCCGCTGTTGCCGCGACCCTGGCTGTTGCCTTCCACCTTCGCGGGCGTGGCGAACTCCAGGTGCAATTGGAAATCGCCGAACTCATCCTTGGTGGAGATGCTCCCCGATTTCTTCACGACTTCCATGTAGCCGTTCTCCACTTTCCAACCCGCCTCACCCTTGTCGCTTTTCCACTTCGAGAGGTCCGTGCCGTTGAAGAGCACCACGGCGTCCGACGGCGCCGGAGCGCCGTGACTGAACGTTGCGCCCGGCGTGACCACGCGCGGCACGGGGCGGTTCATGTCGTGGACATGCCACGGTTGGCCGGGCAGCATCGGGGTTTCTTTGTGTTCGACTTTGCCGGGGGCGGCGAGGGTGGAGACCAGACCCGCGCCGAGCAGCGCGGCCAATGTGATGGCGGTTTTTCGCATGGCGGAAATTCAACAAGTTCCGCGCAAAAAAGCAACTGGCAAAAACAGGAGCGCGGACAGCCATGTCCGCCGTCGCGGGCTGGAGTTCAGGCTTCAGCGTGTTTGAAACGGAGCAAGCTAAAGCTTGAACTCCAACCCGCGGACAAGGCTGTCCGCGCTCTGAAAAAGTTCGTGCGTCCGAGGGGCGCGCGGTTACGATGCCGCCCATGCCAACGGCCTACGACCAGTTGCTCGACGCGACCATCCAACATTTGGAAGATTTGAAGGCGCACGGCGTCCGTTTTGTTTCGGTCTCGCCAGAATCGCTGGGCGCGCTCGCGCAACCCGTGCCACGCACGGTTCAGTCAACGGCGAAACCGACGCCACCAGCCGCGCCCGCCCCGCACTCTGCAATTCACAATGTGAAATCTGAAATCGCTCCGTCCATCGAAATGGCCCTGCCACTGGCGTTGCCCGGCGGGACACCCCCGCCGCCGACCGCGCCACTCAGCCCCGAGGCGAAAGCCGCAGCGTTTGCCAAGTTGCGCGCGCGGGCGCTGGCGTGCCTGAAGTGCCCGCAACTCGCCTCGTCGCGCAGAAACGTCGTGTTCGGCGTGGGGAGCATTGACGCCGGTTTGATGTTCGTGGGCGAAGCGCCGGGCGCGGACGAAGACGAGCAGGCGGAACCGTTCGTGGGCAAGGCCGGCCAATTGCTGACGAAAATCATCGAGACGATGGGTTTGCAGCGCGGCGACGTTTACATCGCCAACATTTTGAAATGCCGGCCCGACACGCCCGGCCAGTCTGCCGGCAACCGTAAGCCCACGCCGGACGAGATGAAAACGTGCATCCCCTATCTGCACGAGCAGATTGATTTGATCCGCCCGCGCGTGCTCGTGGCGCTCGGCGGCACGGCGATGGAGGGGTTGCTGAACAAAACCGGCATCGCAAAATTGCGCGGCCACTGGCACACCTATCGCGGCATCCCGCTCATGCCGACGTATCACCCGGCGTATCTCTTGCGCAACCAGGCGCTGGCCGAGAAACGCAAGGTTTGGGAGGACATGCTGCAAGTGATGGAACAACTCGGGATGTCCATCAGCGAGAAGCAACGGAAGTTTTTCCTGAGAAGCTAGAACGGCAGCCAAAATAAATTTCCGGACAGGCCGGGCCAACCTGCTGGTTGGCCACGACGCCCGGCAGGGCGGCGCTACCTTTTCGGGAGTTCTTTTGGCAAAGGCCGCTAGCGAGGTTTTCGCCTCCTTTTCGACATTCTTTCGCGCGTGGAGTAATCTAGGGCAGAGTTGTTATGGTCACCGAACAAATCAAACCAACGGAACGCAAGCCTTCCCCGCCGAAAGTGAAGCAATACACCGGCGAAGTGGTTTACATCTACGCCTTCGACGTGGCGTACGACATGACGCGGCAACCCGTCCGCGAATTGCTTGGTCAGCCGGTCGCGCAATTCGCCGTGGACGCCAGCAAACGCAGTCCCCGACAGCTTTTCTTTTACAAACCACAAATGGTCCGCCTGCCGCCGATGGAACGCATTGGCCCGCGTGGTCCGATCCGGGTCGAACGCGCCGTCAAACTCCTGCCGGTCGGCGCGATCAGCATCACCGTGCGCGTGCCGTTCGCCGTCAATCACGTCGAGGACCTCGTGGCCTTTCACGATTTACAGTTCAACAACGGCTCGTTACACGATGAAATGCGGCGGTTGGCGGAGGAGGTCGTGGGCGAACTGAAATCGCATTACGTCCGGCCCCACCCGCAACTCATCGAAGAGGAGGCTTACACCGTGTTTTGCGTCGCGTCGCCTTTGATGACGGAGGAAGGCGAAGCCATCAGCGCGGAGAACTGGTTTCAATCCCACCGCCGCCAGGTTGCCGCGTTGCTGACACAGGAGCCGGACATTGCCCGCCTCTCGAAGCAGGAATCCGACGAGTCCACCGGCCGCTACCTGAGCTACTACGAAAACGATCTGGTGGTGGTGGACTGGGACGCGGCGCTGATCATTGACGAGCCGCAGGACGTGGACGAAACGCTCTATCTCATGGAACTGGCGAATCTCCAACTGGCCGAACTCGAAGCCTACGACCGCATCCTCGACAACGCGCTGGACCGTTCCTACCGCGACCTCGGCGAGCGTGGGCTGCGCTCGCGCGGCGACATCCTGCGCGAGCTGCGCGAATTGCGCATTGACCTGGCGCGGTTCAACGACGAGTTGTCCAACATCACCAAATTTTTCGGTGACTGGCATCTGGCACGCATCTACGAAAAAATCGCGTTGCGCTTTCACTTGGGCGACTGGCATCGCACGATTGACGGCAAGCTCAAGACGCTCGACGACCTTTACCAGTTGCTCAAGCACGACCAGACCAACCGCTGGATGATGATTCTGGAAGCAACCATCGTGCTGCTGTTCATCATTGACCTGGTGATTTTGGTGATGGGGTTGAAAGGACGTTAGGCCAATCACTTCAACATTTCTCTCACCGTGGCGTCATCTTGCGTAGGCGGCTGGCACGCCTTGCCGGTGCAGAAATAAACCACCGGGCCTTCTTTCGTGGGCCTTCGCCCCGATACAGGTGTTGGGGCTTCGTCCCCACAAGCGGGCAGCGTGCGGGCGAATTCCCCAACCGCACCGTTGTTGCCCAATACAATTTTGTCTGGCTGATAAACCGAGTGCGCGGCGTGCAGGAGTTCGCGCGCTTTGGCGGAGTGCGGGTCACCGGCGATGACAACCCGGCGCGGCTCTTCCAACCAGAAATCCAAGGCATGCAACATGTACGGCACGGCTTGCGGAGTCTTTTCCAGCCGCGTGGCGAACAAACGCAACGTGGCTTCGGAGGGCTTCTTGAAATCTTCGCGGTCGGTGATGGCAGCCAATTTCAACAGCGCGAGTGTGGCGACGGAATTGCCGGATGGCTCGGCGCCGTCGTAATCGTCCTTCACGCGCAGGATCAGGTCTTTCGCGTCCGAGCTGCTCTGCCAGAAGCCGCCGTTCTCCATGTCGTAGAACTTCGCAACCATCGCCTCGGCCAGCGCGATGGCGAAATCGAGGTGTTTCGGTTCAAGTGTGGCTTCGTAGAGTTGAATCACGCCGTCGAGTTGGAAGGCGTAGGCTTCGAGCAATTGCACGCTGTCCCGCTCGCCGTCGCGCCAGCGGTGAAATAGTGTGCCCACACTCCGTTTCCCCTCACCCTGACCCTCTCCCTTGGGGAGAGGGAACAGCCAATCACCACCTTCTGAAATTCCAGCGGTAACCAAGCTGGATTCAGCCCCAAGTTTGCCGGGAGACTGGATACGATTCTCCCTCTCCCCTGGGGAGAGGGCCGGGGTGAGGGGGAGCGCGACGCTTAAACCACCATCGCCTCCGCTCACCCAGAGTTTTTCCCGAACGAACGCCAGGTTCTTCTCCGCTGCCGCAAGGTATTTTTCTTCTCCCAAAACGGCGTAAGCCCGCGCGAAGGCGCCGAGCATCAGGCCGTTCCACGAGGCGAGGATTTTGTCATCGAGGTGTGGTCGGATGCGTTTGGCGCGGGCCGCGAACATTTTCTTCTTGGCTGAAGCCAGCAGTGCATGGTCATTGGAAACCGAAGCACCCCTCTCCCTGCCCTCTCCCCGTCCAATGGGGAGAGGGTGGCCATCAGGCCGGGAGAGGGGTTCAACAACGTTCAGCACATTCTGCCCCGCCAACGGAGTCGGATGGCTGTGGTCAACGAAGTTTCCTTTCTCCGTGATGCCGAAATAGCGCGCGGTCACGTTGAATTCCTCCGGCGAAAGCAGCTTCGACAACTCCGCGCGCGTCCAGCAGTAGAATTTTCCCTCGTGGCCTTCGCTGTCGGCGTCCTCGGCAGAGTAGAAGCCGCCGTCGGGATGCGCCATGTCGCGCAGCACGTAGTCGAGAATGTCGCGCGCAACCTCGGCGTACGGAGATTCCGGAGGGACGAGTTTTACGAGTCCCTCTCTATTTCCGCTCGCAGAGTCAGGGGTTCGTGTAACTCGTCCCTCCGAGACCAGGTGCGCGTCCAAGTAAAGCTGCGCGAGTTGCGCGTTGTCGTAGAGCATCTTCTCGAAGTGCGGCACGAGCCATTCGGCATCCACGGAATAGCGCGCAAAACCACCGCCGAGTTGGTCATGGATGCCGCCGGCAGCCATCGCATCGCAGGTGTGCAAAATCATCTTTGCGGCTTCATCGTCGTGAAACCGTTTCGCGTAGCGCAGCAGGAAAGCGGGTTGGCTGGGCTGGGGAAATTTTGGCGCGCCGCCGAAGCCGCCGTGCTGCGGGTCGTAGGCTTCCTTGAACAGCGCGCCCGCGCGGCGCAAGGTTTCCACGGTGAGCAACTGATTGCTCGCGGTCGCGCTCGACGTGGCAACTTCGAGGCGCGTGTGGATTTCGTCCGCCGAAGCCGCGACTTCACTGTGGCGCTCCCGCCAGACATTCACGATTTGCTCAAGCACCGACCGGAAACTGCCGCGCCCGTAACGATGGTCCGGTGGGAAATACGTGCCGCCGAAAAACGGCTTCAAATCCGGGGTGAGAAAAACGTTGAGCGGCCAGCCGCCCGAGCCGGTCGTGGATTGCACGAACGTCATGTAAATCTTGTCCACGTCGGGCCGTTCTTCGCGGTCCACCTTGATGCTGACGAAATGTTCGTTGAGGAACTTTGCCGTCTCCTCGCGCTCGAACGATTCCCGCTCCATGACGTGACACCAGTGGCAAGTCGAGTAGCCGATGCTAAGAAAAACTGGCTTCTGCTCGGCACGCGCCTTGCCGAACGCCTCTTCGCCCCACGCAAACCAGTCCACCGGATTGTGCGCGTGCTGGAGGAGGTAGGGCGATTTTTCCCGCGCAAGGCGGTTCGTGTACGCGTGTGAGGCGGAAGCGGCGTTCGTGCTCAAAGTTGTGATCGAAGTTTTGGTGCAGTTTCCCGTGGCACGCGGCCAACGCAAGCGCCAACGTCGGCGCGCAAAAAATATTCCGCCGCGGATTTCATCCGGAACAGGCCGAACATAGACCGTATGTTTCCCCACGGCAAAAGTTATTGGACACGAAAAGGCACAAGCGACACAAAATATTTCCTTTTTTGACTTTTCGTGGCCAACTGAAATTTGGTCGTCACCCGCGCGAGGATTCGCTAAAGTGCGCCTGTGTTATCCGCGAAACCATGGAAGTCCGAGGCGATTGTCCGCCTGCTGCTGAGTGTTTTCATCTGTCACTTCCTCGGCTCGGTGGCCATGTCGGTGACGCGGTTTCCCGGCGCCAAACATCCCGTCAACCCGTGGGCTTTTGGCGCGCTGGTGGCGGGCTGTGTGATTTTCTCCGGCGCGGCGTTGTTCAGCTTGCGCAAACCATGGGACTTGGACCGGTTCACGCGCCCATTTGTCGCCATGCTCCTCTGCCTTTACCTCGGACTGACCCTCGGCGCGTTTGTGCAATACTACATCGGCAAGCCGGCGGGTGAAAACCCGACGCTGCGCACGGTCGTGGCGGCGCTGAGTTCTCAGGGCGTGGCGCTCGGATTCATCTGGCGTTTCGTGCGCGAACACCGGGTGGGCTGGCGCGACGCTTTTGGTTTTACGGTGAATTGGAAAATGGCGCTGCTCCTGGGCGCGGTGGTCGCGTGCATCGCTTTGCCCGTGGGCCAGGTCTTGCAGATGTTTTCGGCGGGAATCATGTCGCGTCTCAGCGTGAAACCCGAAATGCAGCCGGCCATACAGGCGCTCAACAACACCGTGATGTGGATGGACCGCGTCGCGCTCGGCGTCGTCGCCATCGGTCTCGCGCCCGTTGCGGAAGAGATGCTTTTTCGCGGCATCCTCTATCCGGCCGTAAAGCAGGCGGGTTACCCGCGCGCGGCGTTGTGGGTTACGTCATTGCTCTTCGCGGCGGTGCACTGGAACGTGGTGACGTTCGCGCCGCTGCTGCTGCTGGCGATTGTGCTCACGCTGCTTTACGAGAAAACCAACAACCTGCTCGCGCCTATTGCCGCGCACAGCCTGTTCAACGCGCTGAACTTCGTGATGTTTTTTCTGGTGGAGCGGAAATCCGGTTAAACGGGTTTGCCTATGAATGAAATCGAACTGATCAAACGCCTGACGCACAAGCTGCCGACGAACAAATCCGTCGTGGTCGGCGCGGGCGACGACTGCGCGGTGCTCGACGCGGGCGCACGGGACCGGCTGTTGTTGTTCAAGACCGACGCGGTGGTGCAAGGAATTCATTTCACCGACGCCACGCCGCCGGAAAAAGTCGGCCACAAGGCGCTGGCCCGCTGCCTGAGCGACATCGCGGCGATGGCCGGCACCCCCACGGCGGCGCTCGTCACGATTGGTTTGCCGCGCAAGTTCGATGCGGCTTTCGTTGAGAAGATTTACAGCGGGATGAACACGCTGGCGTGCCATCACGGCGTGGCCATCGTGGGCGGCGAAACAACGACGAATCCCGAACGCATTCTGATTTCCGTGGCTTTGGTCGGGTCAGTGCCGCGGGGAAAAGCATTACTGCGGTCGGGCGCCAAGGTGGACGACGCGGTTTTCGTCACGGGCGAACTCGGCGGCTCCCTCGCGGGCAGGCATCTGGAATTCGAGCCGCGCCTGACCGAAGCGCGCTGGCTGGCCAATCATTTTCCGATTCGCGCGATGATTGACCTTAGTGACGGTCTGGCCGGCGACCTGCGCCATATCATGAAAGCGAGCGGCGTGGGCGTCGAGTTGTTGAAGACCGCCATCCCCATCAGCCGCGCGGCCAAGGCAATTGCCAACCGAGGCGACGCCGCGAAACCCGCGCTGGTGGCCGCCTTGACGGACGGCGAGGATTTTGAATTGCTCTTCACGGTTGCGAGCAAGGAGGCTGTGCCGCTGCTGGACGCGTGGAAGAAGCAATTCCCCAAGCTCAAGCTCAGTTGCATCGGCAAGGTTGTCGCCGGCCAGACTCTCACCCTGCGCGACAAAAACGGCGCGCGTCCGTTCACCGCGCCGGGCTACGTCCATTTCGCTTGAAAAGTTCCCGCGGTAACCACTCTGTCATGACGACGCGGATCACACACAGCGCGGTTGAAACCGAAAGGCTCGGCGAGCGTTGGGGGCGCGCGGCGCAGCGCGGATGGGTCATCGGCCTGTCCGGCGACCTGGGCGCGGGCAAGACGCAACTGGTGAAGGGTCTGGCGCGCGGGTTGGGGGTGACGGCGCGGGTTCATTCGCCCACGTTCACGCTTGTCAACGAATACCCCGGCGGGCGGTTGCGCCTGTTTCATCTTGATTTGTATCGCCTCGAAACGCGCGGGCAAATCATCGCCGCCGGGCTGGAGGAATATCTGCAACCAGACGGCGTGACAGTGATTGAATGGGCGGAGAGGGTGAATGAAGAATTAAGAATGAAGAATGAAGAAATGCGGCGGCAGGTGCGCCGGGTGAGCATCGAAGTGCTGAACGAAACGGAGCGGCGGATCACGTATGAAGATTCTGGCGCTTGAGTTCTCCTCGCCGCAACGGAGCGTGGCGGTTGTCTCTGCCGTTCGGACGGACGAGTTACAGGAGTCCCATTCTTCTCTCAACTCCGGGGGAATGGGGACTCGTGTAACTCGTCCCTCCGAAGTGTTGATCAGCGAGGTTGTTGAAGCCGCGCCGGGCAACACCATGAAGCCGCTCGGCCTGATCGAGGCGGCGTTGAAACAAGCCGGGCTGGAACGCGAACAAATCGAATGTCTCGCGGTCGGGCTTGGGCCGGGCTCCTACAACGGCATCCGCGTGGCCATCGCTTTGGCGCAGGGTTGGCAACTCGCGGCGGGCGTGAAATTGCTGGGCGTGAGCAGCGCGGAGTGCGTCGCGGCGCAGGCGCACGCGGAGGGACTTGCCGGCAGACTGGCCGTGGTGATAGATGCGCAGCGCGGGGAATTTTATCTCGCGGGCTACGAACTCAACGCGGAGGGACAGCGCGAAACGTCGCCGTTGCACTTGACGCCGCCGGACGAGGTTCGGGAGCGCGAGCGGACGGGCGAACGGCTGATCGGGCCGGAAGTGCTCCGTTGGTTTCCCAACGGCCGCGTGGTGTTTCCGCGCGCCGCGATGCTCGGCCGGATGGCTCCGGGCCGGAAGGATTTTGTCCCGGGTGAAAAGCTGGAGCCGATCTACCTGCGCGAAACCAGCTTCGTCAAAGCGCCGCCGCCACGGGTGCGGGTCGAAAAATGATTATTCGGTGAAAGCCGCTGTCCTGTACGGCCAAGAAGACAGGTGTGTGGAACACCAATTCCCGATGACAACCGGAACAAACTCGGGTAGGGCGGGCAGTCCTCTGCCCGCCGCTCGTCCCAACACGGCCCACGGCGCGCACGGAGTGACGCGCCCTACCCATCCCACTGGGAATGGTAGAACACGTCCCGCAACCCGCGGTCAAGGCCGGTGAAGTGCGCACCTGCGTTCGGGAACAGTCACCGGAGAAGACCCCGTTGCAAGGTTTCAACGGGTTAACGTTTCGCCGTTCCGGCTTTCATGTGCCGGTGGACGAAGAAATAGTACATCGCTCCGACCACAACGAGGAAGCCCAGCAGCCAGAAAGTCACCTTGTGCATCTCTCCCTTGCTGATGTCGCCGCCGATTTTTACGCCCAGCCAGCAAAGCACCGCGCACCAGCCGGCCGAGCCGACCAGGGTGTAGAGCGAAAAGATTTTGTAGTCCATCCGCACGATGCCGGCGGGGATGCCAATCAAGTGTCGGACCACCGGCAGCAGGCGCGAGGCAAAAATTCCAAACGCCCCGTAATGGGCCGCCCAGCGTTCGGCCCCTTCAATCTTGTCCGGCGAAATGAAAAAGTATTTCCCGTAGCGCATCACCAGCGGCCGGCCCGCCAGACGCGATGCCCAATACATCACCGTCGCCCCCAGCCACGAACCGATGGCCCCCGCCATGACCAGGCCGATTTGCGCCGGCCAGCCGGTGAGATGAAATCCCAAAAACCGCAGGCCATCTCCGCTCCAGGCCAGATGCGCCGCCGGCGGGATGACGACTTCGCTCGGCAGCGGCACAAGGGAGCTTTCGATGGCCATGAGCAGCGCCACCAGCCAGTAGCCGCCCGTTTCGAGCGAGCGCAGATACCAGTCCAGCAGCGGTTTCAAAAGCGCTTTCATGCGACGATGCTATTCTTTTGCAACCCGCAACTCAACTGCTACCGCTCCCCACGATCTCCGCGCCGGGGAGAGAATCGGGGTGGGATGTTTTTTACCACGGATGACACGGATGGACACGAATGCTTCTCCCTCTCCGCCTCGACCGGTCGCGACGGTGCGCGAGCACGGCGGGACGGGGAGAGTCCGACGCCACCCTCGCCCATCGGATGGGAGAGGGGCTGGGGGTGAGGGCATTGGGTGAGGTGTCGCTTTCCGTCAAACTCTGTCTTTCCAACCGCCGCCCGCCGCCGTAATCTCACCCCGTTCGGAAAAACAAAACGACCAGAAACTTTTTACAAAACAATTCAGCGTAGCTTCGGCTACGGGCTGCCCCGGAAACCGCTAATTTTCCAGCCCGTTACAGAAACCGACCGAGCACGCGCCCCATCGGGCGCGTGCTTGGCGTGTTTTCTGTAACAGGCGCTTAGCGGTGCCTCGGGGCAGGGCACGTTAGGTTCGCGCCCCTTCTCTTTGGAGATTTCCCGTTCTCGCAGTTGCGCGAGCAACCACGCCGACAAAATGGCCACACTCGATTTCAAAGGGAAAGCGCTCGTCCAGAATTATCATCTCACGGTCAAGTATCACGAACTTGTGCCGAAGAAGGATAAAAGCCTGACCAGCAAAGTTTGTCTCGACGACAATCTCATCATTCACGGCGACAACCTCAAGGCGCTGAAGGCGCTGCTGCCGACTTGCGCGGGCAAGGTGAAGTGCATCTACATTGACGTGCCATACAACACCGGAAATGTGGGATGGATTTACAACGACAATGTCAACTCGCCGATGATGCAGGAATGGTTCGGGACAACAGTTGATCGTGACGATTTGACCAAGGATTGCGGTATCTCCGCCGATGAAGTCGCGGTGAAATCCAGCGACAAGGACGACATCGAAGGCTTGAACCTGTTCGCGCGGAATTGCGCGGTGCGTTACATCATCACCAAGCAGGCATTGCAGGAAGGCTGGGATTGTTCGTTTGCCTATGTGCTGACGATTCTCACCAATCCGGCGTCGAAGAACGGTTCTTCGCTATTTTCGGTGGAGCCTCAATATTGGGGTAATCGGAGTTTTCCGGCCACGATGTCAAAACTCTTTAGAAATGTCCTATTGTTAACTCACGAGAGAATGTCCTCTTGTTGGTTTGTTGTTTGTGGTTCTGTTCCCCCGGCTGGCGGGGCG
>JALOTT010000085.1 GCA_025457745.1 Verrucomicrobiota bacterium | reverse complement strand
GATTTCTCAGCGAACACACGGCGGACAGCGCGGATGCTGGCGCCTTCCTCGGCGTTGAGTTCCGGGTCGAGCCGGTTGCGGAGCAGCCAAACCTCGCCCGCCATCGAGTTATCACCCAGGAACAGCTCACCGTCGCGCACGATCCCACCGCCAAAACCGGTGCCGAGCGTAACCCCGAAGAGGTTTTTGTAACGTTTCGGACTGCCGGCCTTCTCCAGCAGGCTATTTACATAAGGCAGGAAGCCCGCGATGGCTTCGCCATAAACGAACAGGTCGCCGTCGTTGTTGATGAAAACCGGGATGCCGTACTTCTCCTCCAGCATCGGGCCGAGCGCAATACCGCCGCGAAAACACGGCAGGTTGAACAGATCGCCAATGATGCCGGTGGGATAGTCCGCCGGCCCCGGAAACGCGAAACTGATGGCCGCCGGCGTCGCGGGGCATTTCGATTTCACCTGGCGGAAGCCCTCGACGATGTTTGCGAGGCAGCGGTCCAGGTTGTCGCCGTTCGAAGGCATGGCGACGGTTTCGGTAACGGCCTTGCCAGCGCGGATGGCGGAGAACCGGAAGTTCGTGCCGCCGGCATCAAGGGTCATGACGATGCGTTGGTCAGAATCGAGTTGCATGGTCGTAATGGGGTGGTCGGTTGAATGTCGGGTCAGGCCTTGGCCGCGGCGGGTTTCTTGCCACCTTTGAGCGAGAGCAACAGGAGGTAGCCGAAGCAAATGACCGGCACAACGAACGCGATCGCCTTGAAGTTCGCGTCCACGAGTTTGCCCATGACCAGCGGCACGAGCGCGCCGCCGGAGATTGCCATGCACATGAGACCGGAGAGTTCGCTGGCGCGCTCGGGTTTTTCCTCGACCGTGATCGAGAAGAGCATCGGCCAGATATTCGCGAAACCGAGACCCCCGAGCACAACGCCGGCAAACGCCGCCCGCTTCACGCCGCTCATCAGGAGCAGACCGCCGACGAGGCCCAGCAACGCCGAGAGCCGGAAGAAGGTGTGCGGGCTGACCCTGACGCTACCCGCCACGAGCCGGCCGAAGGTGAGAATGCCGAAAAACAACGTTGGGCCCAACAACGCGGCCCGCTTGTCGGCCAAGCCAAAGCCGGCCAATGTCGGCTTCAGGAACGTGGCCATGCAAACCTCGGCGCCGACGTAGAGGAAGATACCCAGCACCGCGAGCGCGAAGGTGGGTGTGCCCAGGAGACTCAACGAGCTGGCGATGCTCGGCGGTTCATCCGCTTTGGTCTCCTCCACCTTCATGATGGCCACCAGCACGAGCGCCAGCGCCATCAACACGAAGAAAACCGGGAAGGCGCCACGCCAGTTCATGGCGGCGAGGAAACCCACGGCGCCGATCACCGAAGGCAGTAGCGCGGAGGAAGCGCTGCCAATGCCTTTGATGCCCTGGGCCAGCGCGAGGTTGCGGCTGTAATCACCCTGCGCACTGACATCGCGCATGATGGGATTGCCCGCCACCTGCAGGAACGTCGTGCCGACGCCGAGGAGGAAGATGCAGGCCAGCAGCACCGTGTAGGTCGGATTCATGAAGGCTGGCACGGCCACGGCCACGGTGTTCAACGCCAGGCCGAGCAGGAGCACGTTCTTCTTGCCAATGCGCGCCGCCAGCACACCGCCCGGCACGCTGAAGATGGCAAACGCGATGAACACGAAGAAGGGCATCAGCGTAGCCATCGCCGTGGAGAGCTGGAAGTTCTCCTTGACGGCGCTGGACATCGGACCCATGGCGTCGGCGACGCCCATGAGCAGGAAGGCGAGGAAGATGGGAAGGGTTTTCATGATCAGTTCTTTCTTTGGTTTGGTTTGGTTTGGTTTAGCGGTCGGTTTCTGGCTTGGCTGTGACTTTACTTTCCGGCGGGTGGGAGCAAGACCGAGGGGGGCCGGGCTTCCGGGCTCGAGCCCCACTTGTAATCAGGCGCGGAAGTCATACGGAACACGACTTCGCCGCCATTTACGATGTCCTCATGCCGGAGGTAAACCTTGTCATACGCCGCGCCATTGAGCTTGGCGCCGCGGATGTAAACTCGTTGCGGGCCATTCTCCTCAGCGACCACTGTGAAGGTCTTGCCGCCGGGCAACTTCAACGTCGCGCGATCGAACAACGGGCTGCCGATGGCGTAGGTCGTATCGCCCGGGCACATCGGGTAGAAACCGAGCGCGCTGAAGACATACCACGCGGAGGTCTGGCCGTTGTCTTCGTCGCCGCACAAGCCGTCCGGCGTCGGCTGGTAGAGCAGCGACATCACCTGGCGGAGACGCGACTGCGCCTTCCACGGTTGGCCGACGTAGTCGTAGAGGTAGATGGCGTGTTGGATCGGTTGGTTACCGTGGGCGTACTGGCCCATGTTCAACGCGATCATCTCGGTCATTTCATGAATCGGGCGCCCGTAGGTGCCGGGCCGGGCGGTGTTGGGAGAGTAGAAGACGCCGTCCAGTTTCGCACCAAACACCTCGTCGCCACCCATCAGCTTGACCAAACCCGACACGTCATGGAACACGCTCCAAATCCAGTGCCACGAACTGCCTTCCGTGAACGGGCCGCCCCATTCGTCGGGATAGAAGGGCTCGGTCCACGCACCATCCGCCTTGCGCCCGCGCACGAAACCGGTCTGGGCGTCGAACACGTTCGCGTAGTTCATCGCCCGCTTCGCGAACGTCGCCGCATCCGCCTCGCGGCCCGCCGCCCGGGCCAGCGCCGCCGCGCACCAATCGTTGTAGGCATACTCCAGCGTCTTGGCCGTCCCTTCCGCCACGCTGGGTTCGCCGCGGACATTCGACCAAGGGACGTAGCCGATTTTGTTGTAGTATGCCACGCCGTCGCGACCAATGGAGCGGCAACGCTCCGGCCCCGGGGTGTTGGCGTCATGCACCATCGCGTCCACGGCCTGGTTCAGGTCAAAAGTGCGGATGCTTTTGGCCCAGCCATCCGCCAGCAGCGAGAACGAGTGATTGCCGATCATGCAGCTCCGGTGGCCCGGGCTGGCCCACGCCGGCAGCCAGCCGCTCTGTTCGTAAGCATGCAGCATGGCCGGCAGCATGTCGGCGCTCATTTCTGGGAAGAGGAGATTGAAGAACGGATGCACTGCCCGGAACGTGTCCCAGTAACCGGAGTCGGTGAACATTTTTCCCTCGTGAACCTTGCCGTCATAGGGGCTGTAATAGCAGGGCTTCCCCTGTTCGTTGATCTCGTAAAACTTGTGCGGGAAAAGGATCGCCCGGTAGAACGCCGTGTAAAACGTGCGTTGCTGCTCGGCTGAACCGCCCTCGATCTGGATGCGCGAGAACGCCTCGTTCCAACTTGCCTCGGCGCGGGCCCGCACCGTGTCGAAATCTGCGCCGCCAATCTCCGTCTCCAGATTGCGCAATGCCTGGGCCGGACTGATGAACGACGACGCGACCTTGCAGCCAACGACACCGCCCGCCGCCACGTCAAACTTCACATAGGCGCCCACATGATCGCCTTGGAGCGAGGTCTGCCCTTCCTTGACCGAGTCCGGCGTCCAAACACCTTGGGCTGTGATCGGCTGATCAAATACGACCACAAAGTAATTGGAGAAATTATCGGGCACACCTCCGTGATTATTGCGGCAAGTGCCAACAATCTTCCTCTCGGCCGGAATGATCTCCACGGATGAACCGCCGGGGAAAGCGTCAAGCGCCACGTAGGCATCGCCCGCTTCCTCGAAGGTGAAACGGAAGCGCGCGGCCCGTTCGGTGGGCGTCACCTCGGCCTTGGTCTTCCAAGTATCCAACCGCACGCTGTAATAGCTCGGGTTGACGACCTCGGTCTCGTGGCGGAAGTCCGAAGCGCGGTCCTGCTCGTTCACGGCCAACTTGCCGAACACCGGCATCAGCGAGAAAGCCGCGTAATCGCCAATCCACGGGCTGGGCTGGTGGGTCTGCCGGATGCCGCGGAGCTTGGTCTGGCGATACTGGTAGAAAAAGGAGTCCTTTACCGGCTGGGTGTAGGCGGACCAGGCGTTCATGGGGAACGGCGACGCAATAGCGGGATAGGTGTTGCCATGCGAGAAATCATGGGTGGAATCGGTGCCCTGCATGGGATTGGCCAGATGGACCAGAGACGCGGGCGCGGCCGAGCCGGAGCCAACCGCCAGTAGGAACGGAATGAGCCAGAGCAGTTGGCGGGTCGGCACAGGAGTTTTTTGTAACTGATACGAATTTGTTTTTTTGACGCTCCGCGGCTCAGGGAGAATTGCTTTTGCGCCGTAAGTAAATAAAGGAAAGGTAAAGGGGTCAGTCCCACAGATTGACACACATCGCAACGCAGGGAATGTGGGCAGCCGAATCGCGCGCTTAACTTTGCGGTTGACCTCGTTGCGTCCAGCGGCCCAAAGGCAGGGGCTGCCCGCCAGTTCACGGCAGAGCGTCCATTGATCTTGGTTCGCGTTCACGGGTGTGAGCGTATTCCCCGGCGGCGGGGTGTCAAGCTCCCAGACCAGCTCCCAGACCAGCTCCCAGACCTGCCGGCGGGCGCTGTCAGCGAGGGGTCGAACCAGTAACGAAAGGCGATCAATCGGAACCAAGACGAGAACGCGGGAGCAGCCGCGGTCGAGGTTGCCGCGGTCGAGGAATTTGTGGACGACTTGGGGAACAACGAGGCGCAGTAGCCCGAGGCGGGGCGAGCCAAATGACGAAGGACGAATTATGAATGTCGAATTGGGGATGGGATTTCAATTCGTGCTAATTCGCCGGCCCTGAAAAACTCGATTTTCACCCACGCCTTGGGCCTCGGCGTTACCATCTGTCACGGATTGGCAACAGTGATATTGGGATTGTTGAAATGCGAGAACGCACCCGGCAAAGCCGGGGGTTGACCCGATGATTATCAGATTTCGCACAAACCTCCCGAAATGGCAGGAAAGAGTCAAATCCCTCAGAATTCCCGCTCGCCTCGATTGTAGCGGCTGTCCCCGCACCGCTACCATGTCAATTTATGCGTTTTTGAGGTTCAAACTTTTCACCGATTCTGGCATCTATATCTACGTGCAACGAACATTGGTCGCGCTCATCGCAGGTTTGATCTGGTTTATCGGATTCACCGCCGACGCGGCGCACACACGTGCCGCGCTCATTTTGTCCGCCAGTGCCGCCAAACCCGGCGAGACCATCACAGCGGGTGTTCATCT
Organism: Verrucomicrobiota bacterium; assembly: GCA_025457745.1. Classification (GTDB taxonomy): domain Bacteria; phylum Verrucomicrobiota; class Verrucomicrobiia; order Limisphaerales; family JADLHS01; genus JALOTT01. Next base: position 6,391 of record JALOTT010000085.1, on the reverse strand, counting down.
TAAAATGGATTTGGGCTGGCATACCTATTGGAAGAACCCGGGCGAGTCCGGCAAGGCCACGGAAATCAAATGGCAACTCCCACCCGGCATCACCGCCGGCGAAATCCAATGGCCCCAGCCAGAGAAACTCCTCGCTGAAGACATTACGACCTACGTTTACCATGGTGAAGTCGTCCTGCTCGTGCCGCTCACGTTCGCGCCCGATTTGAAACCCGGCCCCAGGGAAGTGAAAGCAAAAGTTTCATGGGTCGAATGTGAAAAGCTATGCGTCCCCGGCAGCGCGAGCGTCACGGCTACGCTTGAAGTCGCCGCTAACACCAAGGTGTCGGCCGCCGCGGCGTTGATCGAAACGTGGAAAATGAAATTGCCGCAATCGGCGGAGGGATTGGACGCTCATGCGGCGTGGGAAAAGCCCGCCAACGGTGACGAGCGCCCATTGATTCTCGAATGGCTCGGGTCAAACAAAGTCAACGAAGTGGATTTCTTTCCTTACGCCAGCGACAACTTTGAAGTCCAGGCCGCAACTGAATACGCCACCGCTGCGCCGGGAAAAATTCGTTTGCGCAAGCTCGTGATAAAGTCGGAGGGCGATTGGCCCAAGGAAATCAGTGGCGTGCTCATCGCGGAGGCCGGTGGCAAAACCCAGGGATTCGAGGTCAAGCTGCCGGTTGCAGAATCGTCCGGGACAACTGCTGCCGCGATGCAAGCATCTGGAGCGGGTGATTCATCGTCGCGATCGCTCTGGCAAATGCTGCTCTACGCCTTCATCGGTGGGTTGATTTTGAACATCATGCCGTGCGTGTTGCCGGTCATCGCGCTGAAAATCCTCGGCTTTGTCGGTCAGGCGAGAGAAGCGCCGGGCCGCGTGCGCAAGCTCGGTTTGCTTTACACCACCGGCGTGTTGGTGTCGTTCTTGGTGCTCGCGGCGCTGGTCATCGCGCTGAAAGCCGGCGGACAGCGGGCCGGGTGGGGCATGCAATTCGGCAATCCTCAATTCATCGTTGGCTTCACGGTCCTCGTCACGCTCGTGGCCCTGAATTTGTTCGGCGTATTTGAAGTGACGTTGAGCGGGCGAGTGATGGGCGCGGCGGGCAACCTCGCGTCGCAGCACGGGGCGGCGGGCGCATTTTTCAACGGGGTGCTGGCAACGGTGCTGGCGACGCCATGCACCGCACCCTTCCTTGGAGCGGCGCTGGGGTTCGCCTTCGTTCAACCGGCGGCGATCATCATCTTGATGTTTCTGACCATTGGCGCCGGACTGGCCGCACCCTACGTGATGCTGAGCTGGCATCCGGCGTGGCTGAAGTTTCTGCCCAAGCCCGGCGCGTGGATGGAGTATTTCAAGATCGCCATGGGCTTTCCGATGCTCGCCACGGCGATGTGGCTCTTCAGCCTCACGACGACTTTTTACGGCGAGCGCTCTTGGTGGCTCGGCATTTTCCTGGTGCTGGTCAGTGCCGCCGCCTGGGTGTTAGGCTCGTTCGTCCAACGCGGGAGGCGCAACCGGGCATTGGCCGGAGGGGTGGCGGTCTTGTTACTCGCGACGGGCTACCTTTGGGTGCTGGATGGAAAACTCGACTGGCGCTCGCCAGTGAAAGAGTCCGCCGGGAAGGGCGCGCTGGCGCACGCCCCCAAGGGTTATGGCTGGCAACCCTGGAGCCCTGACGCCGTTACCCAGGCCCGCGCTGAAGGCCGTCCAGTGATCGTGGATTTCACCGCCAGGTGGTGCGTGACTTGCAATGCCACGGTGAAGCCCGCGTTGGAGCGCGAAGAGGTCATCAGAAAACTCACCGAACTAAAAGCCGTGGCGCTGCTGGCCGACAACACAAGATTTCCACCTGCAATTACCGACGAACTCGCGCGGTTTAATCGTGCCGGGGTGCCGCTCGTGCTGGTCTATCCGCGAGATTCCAGCCAACCGCCCATGGTTCTGCCGGAACCGCTGTCACCCAGCCCGGCGCATTACAGCGGGGTTATTCTCGATGCGCTGGTCAGGGCGGCACGATGAATTTACTTGCGACTGCATGGCCGCGCTGCTGACCCATTGAAACAAAAAAAGCATCCAGTGAACCGGATGCCCTGTGAAAAAAGACTTTTTTGGCTTGGCTTAAAGCGCCAACGGATTATCCGCCACCGCCGGTTCCGGTTCTTCTTCCGGAATCTCCACCAGCGGCTTGAGGTGCACCTTGCGGTGGTGGTCGAAGCCGGTGCCGGCCGGAATGATGTGGCCCATGATGACGTTTTCCTTGAAGCCACGCAGGTAGTCCACGCGTGACCGCGTGGCCGCCTCGGTGAGCACGCGGGTGGTGTCCTGGAAGGATGCCGCGCTGAGGAAACTCTCGGTTTCGAGCGAAGCTTTGGTGATGCCGAGCAACACCGGGGAAGCTTCGGCAGGTTTGCCGCCTTTCTTCTCGACACGCTCGTTCTCGCCTTCGAATTCCAGCTTGTCCACCTGTTCGCCCCAAAGGAACGTGGTGTCGCCGGGTTCGGTGATGCGCACCTTGCGCAGCATTTGGCGGACAATGATTTCGATGTGCTTGTCGTTGATGGTCACGCCTTGCAGACGATAAACTTCCTGCACTTCATTGACGAGGTGCTCCTGCAATTCCTGCGGGCCGCAGATGTCGAGAATCTCATGCGGATCAATCGGGCCTTCGGTGAGTTGCTGGCCTTTCTTCACATAGTCGCCCTTGAAGACGATGACGTGTTTGCCGATGGCGATGAGGTGTTCCTCCTCCACGCCGGTCTGCGCGTCCTTGATGAGGATGCAGCGCTTGCCGCGCACGCTCGTGCCAAAATCCACGGTGCCGTCAATCTTGGAAATCTCCGAAGCGTCCTTGGGTCGGCGTGCCTCGAACAATTCCGCCACGCGCGGCAGACCGCCGGTGATGTCCTTGGTCTTGGCCGTTTTGCGCGGCGTCTTGGCCATGAGCGTTCCGGCCACAATCTTGTCGCCCTGATTGACAACGATGTGGGCCGCGGACGGAATGGGGTAGTTGGCCACGATTTCGCCACTGTCATCGGAAATGATGATCTGCGGGTGCAAGTCTTCCTTGTGTTCAATGATGACCTTGGCTTCCTGGCCGGTGGTTTCGTCGAGTTCCTGCTTCATCGTCACGCCTTCGATGATGTCATGGAATTTCACCTTGCCGGCCTTTTCGGAAAGAATCGGCACGTTGTATGGATCCCACTGCACAAAGGTTTCACCCTTCTTGACCGTGCCGCCGTCTTTCACGGAAATAACCGCGCCGATGACGACAACGTGATTTTCCAATTCGCGGCCATCGTCAGCGAGGATGGAAACGGAGCCGTTCTTGTTCAGCACGATGTTGTTGCCGTCTTCGAGCTGGACGAGGCGCAGTTCGTTGTAACGGATGGTGCCGTCGTGTTTGGCTTTGATCTGCGGAATCTTGAACACCTGTGCCGCCGTACCGCCGATGTGGAACGTGCGCATGGTGAGCTGCGTGCCGGGCTCGCCGATGGATTGCGCGGCGATGATGCCGACGGCTTCGCCGAGTTTGACCAGCATGCCGGTGGCCAGGTTGCGGCCATAGCAGTGCTTGCAGATGCCGTGTTTGCTTTCGCAGGTGAGCACGGAGCGGATTTTGACCTTTTCGACACCCGCGTTTTCGATGGCCTTGGCTTTAAGTTCGTCAATCTCCTCATTGGCGTGGATGAGCACATCCTTCGGGTTGGTCGGATTGGCGATTTCATCGCACGAAATGCGGCCAACGAGGCGCTCGCTGAGTTTGACCACTTCGTCTTCGCCTTCGTAGGTGGACTGCACCCAGATGCCGTTGGTGGTGCCGCAGTCGGCTTCGCGGATGATCACGTCCTGGGAAACATCCACGAGTTTGCGCGTCATGTAACCTGAGTCGGCGGTCTTGAGCGCGGTGTCGGCCAGACCTTTGCGGGCGCCGTGCGTGGAGATGAAGTATTCGAGCACCGTGAGGCCCTCGCGGAAGTTCGAGAGAATCGGTTTTTCGATGATGTCGCCGGAGGGTTTGGCCATGAGGCCGCGCACGCCGGCGAGCTGGCGCACCTGCTGGCGATTGCCGCGCGCACCGGAGTCCACCATGAGATAGACCGGATTGAATTCCTGCTTGCCCTGGTTCTGTTCGAGCGTCTTGAACATGACGCTCGCGATCTGGTCGGTGCAGTGCGTCCAGATGTCCACGATCTTGTTGTAGCGTTCGCCGGAAGTGATGACGCCCTTGCGATGCTGCTTCTCAACTTCCTTGATCTGCTTGTGGGCAGCCTCGATTTCCTGGTCTTTCTCCTTCGGAATGATCATGTCGTCAATGCCGATGGAAACGCCGGCCTTGGTGGCCTCGCGGAAGCCGAGTTCCTTGAGCTTGTCGAGCATCGCGACCGTTTTCTCGTGGCCGCTGATCTTGTAACATTTCCAGATGAGATCGCCGAGCTGGCTCTTGCCGGCGGCCTTGTTGTAGAAGCCCAATTCTCCGGGCCAGATTTCGCTGAACAAGACCCGGCCCACGGTGGTTTCGATGACCTTCTTGTTCTGGTCACCGTATTCGGTTTTCTTGCCAAAGTCCGGGTTGGCCAGGCGGATGCGATCGTGGGTCTTGAGCGCGCCGTCGTCGTAGGCAAACTGCACTTCCGTCTTGGAGCCAAACAACTTGAGCGTCTTCGTGTCCGCCGGCATGGGCGTGCGCGGTTCGGCAGTCAGGTAATAACAACCCAACGTGATGTCCTGCGTGGGCGTGATGATCGGCTTTCCGGAGGAAGGCGAAAAGATATTGTTCGTCGCCATCATTAACAGCCGCGCTTCCATCTGCGCTTCGACGGAGAGCGGAACGTGAACCGCCATCTGGTCGCCGTCAAAGTCCGCGTTGTAAGCCGTGCAGACGAGCGGGTGGATGCGGATGGCCTCGCCTTCGATGAGCATCGGCTCGAACGCCTGCACGGACAGGCGGTGCAGCGTCGGGGCGCGGTTGAGCAGCACGGGATGGCCGCGCGTGACTTCTTCGAGGATGTCCCAGACTTCTTTCGTCTGGCGCTCGATCATCTTCTTGGCCGAGCGCACGGTGTGGACGTGGCCCTGTTCCTTGAGCCGGCGGATGATGAACGGCTCGAACAAAACGAGCGCCATCTTCTTGGGCAGACCGCACTGGTGCAGTTTCAATTCCGGTCCGATGACGATGACCGAGCGGCCGGAATAATCCACGCGCTTGCCGAGGAGATTCTGCCGGAAGCGACCGGACTTGCCCTTGAGCATGTCGCTCAAAGATTTCAACGGGCGATTGCCGGCGCCGGTGACGGCGCGTCCGTGACGGCCATTGTCAAACAGCGCGTCCACGGCTTCCTGCAACATGCGCTTCTCGTTGCGGATGATGACTTCGGGCGTCTTGAGCGAGAGGAGGTTCTTCAACCGGTTGTTGCGGTTGATGACGCGGCGGTACAGATCGTTCAGGTCGGAGGTGGCGAACCGTCCGCCTTCGAGCGGCACCAGCGGGCGCAGGTCGGGCGGGATCACCGGCAGCACCGTGAGGATCATCCATTCGGGCCGGCTCTTGGAAATCTGGAGGCCCTGAAGCAGCTTGATCCGTTTGGCGAGCTTCTTGCGAATCTGTTTGCTCTTGGTCTCGGTCATCGCCTCCTGCAACCGGTTCACGGACTTGGCCAGGTCCACCTGGGCCAGCGCCTCGCGCACGGCTTCGGCGCCGATTTTGGCGACGAACGCGTCCGCGCCATAGGTCTCGCGCGCCTCGCGAAACTCGTGCTCGCTCAACAACTGGTGTTGTTTGAGCGGCGTGTCTTTGGGGTCAATGACCAGGTAGTCTTCATAATAAATGACCCGCTCCAAATGGCGCGCGGTCATGTCCAGCGCCAGGCCGATGCGCGACGGCATGCACTTGAAGAACCAGATGTGGCAGGTGGGCACGGCCAGTTCGATGTGGCCCATGCGCTCGCGGCGCACACGGGCCAGCGTCACTTCCACACCGCAACGGTCGCAAACGACCCCGCGATGTTTGATGCGCTTGTACTTTCCGCACGAACATTCCCAGTCTTTGACCGGACCGAAAATGCGTTCGCAGAACAAGCCGCCTTTTTCGGGCTTGAAGGTGCGGTAGTTGATGGTCTCCGGGTTTTTGACTTCACCCTTGGACCAGGACCGGATGGCATCGGGCGCCGCGACGGTGATGCCGACGTGATCCACCTGGTTGACCTTCTCCAGACCGAGGAGCTCACGGGCGTTCTCTTTGCTGCTAATCATAGAATTTATATCGAGGAAACAGAGGGCGAATACTACGTGCCAAAGAAAGGCGAAGCAATAAGTTTTTGAAAAAGAATTGGGAACCGATTTGCGCCTTATTGCGCGTGAAGATTGGTATTTCAAAAGGTAGGGCGCGTCACTCCCGTGCGCGCC
>JALOTT010000084.1 GCA_025457745.1 Verrucomicrobiota bacterium | reverse complement strand
CAGTTACCCTATGGTCAAAGGGTATTTAGGGGTTTTCGGGTTTTCCCGCTCAATCGTTTGTTGATGGACGCTCGCTGCCGCCCGACCTTCCACCCCAGTTAGAAAGAATCCTTGACCCTCGCGTTGCTGGCGTGCAAGTGGTGGTGGCGATGATGAAACGTATTGTTGAACCCGAACTGATGACCGGGGAATCGCAGGCGCTGGCCTACGCCCGGGCGGACTTCGAGTCCGCTCACAGTTCCTACCCAAAATTGTTTTCGAAAAAATTCCCGCGCCGACCCCGGCGCGCGCTCGCGCTGGACCTCGGCTGCGGACCGTGTGACGTAACCATTCGCTTCGCCAATGCGAACCCCGGCTACACGTTTCACGCGGTGGACGGTTCCGCCGCGATGCTCCGGTACGCCCGCACCGCCATCGCGCTCCAGCGCGGACTTTCACGCCGGATCAAGCTCATCGCTGGTTTCATCCCGGGCGCGCCGATTCCACGGCGGAGTTACGATGTGATTCTTTCGAGCAGTTTCCTGCATCACTTGCATGATCCAGCGGTGCTTTGGGAAACCGTCCGCCAATATGCGAAGCGCGGCACGATTGTTTTCATCGCGGATTTGCGTCGTCCACCCTCACGCGCGAGCGCGCGGGCCTTTGCGCAAAAATATTCGCGGGGCGAGCCGGAAGTTCTGCGGCGGGATTTTTTTAATTCATTGCTCGCCGCGTTTACGCCGGCGGAAGTGAGAAGGCAATTGAAGAAAGCCGGTTTGGACGGTTTGCAGGTGGAAACCATCAGCGACCGGCACTTGGTCGTGTTCGGAAGAATTTCGCAGCCGCCGGCGTGAGGCAGGCGATCGCGCTTTTCTCAGAGTTCCCTCAACACCTTCTCCAGATACTCGCGGTTCGCCTTCGCGTAACCGTTCGTTTCTTCCGGGGTCGCACCGAGTTTGATGCCCTCGACCATGATGGGACCGTTGAAGCCGGCCTCTTTTAGCCCAACGAACACGCCCTTTAAATCCACCCTGCCGGCGCCGAACTGAATCATCACTTCGCCTCCCGGTCCGGGGCAATCTTTCGCGCAAAAACCGGTCACATGTTTCGCGATGGGTTTCAACTCCTTCGCCGGATCCTTGCCGGTATAATGAATGATGTTCCCGGCGTCATACCAAATCTTGAAGTTCGGGTGCGCCACCGTGTCGAGACAGCGCTGCAACTCGTCGGCGGACGCGCTGATGCCGCCGTGTGGTTTGAGCACAAGCTGGAGTTTCCGTTGCGCTGCCCATCCAGCCGCCTTCGTCATCAGGCGAAAATAACGACCGTGATTCGGCGGCTTGTCCGCGCCAAAGGTCATCACGTGGCGCACGCCGATCGCCTGGGAGTGATTCAATTGAGCGAGCACGGATTTCTCAAGCTCCTCGTCCGGCGCATCCTCGTTGTAGCGCAACGCAGTCATGTTTGCTTCGAGCCCGCTTGCTGCGAGCTTCTGCTTGAGCGCCGCCAACGACTCCGCCGTCGCGCCCGGCAGGGTAAGGGGATTGTCATTGTGGTTTGAAACGAATCCAACCAAGCGATAGCCCGCCGCACGAATACCGACCAGCGCAACGTCGCTCGGCCACGGTGCCCAGGCACGGTTGAAACAACCGGTGGGCCAGTTCACCCCCGCAGCAAAACGTCAGAGCCGGCGGACAGCGCGGCCGTCGTGACAATGGTGGTGGATTCGAGAAAGCGGCGGCGGGTGATGAGCAGCGTGTTCATGGCGGCGTTGATTCCGGTGGCAAGAGGCGACGGGTATGCCGCCCGCCGTCAGCTCCGTTTCCGCCTCATCAATTGCGGCTTGGAGAAACAGGCCAGTCGCGGGAGATTATTTGACCTTCACGACCCAGCCGGTTTTCACGTCGGCATTGCCGCTGTAGTTGGCTTTGCTCTTTTCCTCCTGCACGGCGTCGAGCGAGACTTCGCCCACGAGTTTCTCCTCAGTGAAAACCACCGCGCCCTTGTCGTCCTTGGTGTCAATGGTCTGAAAAAGCTGCAACTTGTCGCCCGACTTGAATCCCTGCTTGCTCCCGAGCGAGACGATCACGACGCCCTTTGCCGGCACCGCGAGCACTTTGCCCGGAGTACTATGCACTGCCGCCTGTGCGGCCGCGGCTTGATTGGCCTGCTGCAATTGACCGGTGGCCTGCGCTTTGCGCCGGCCGGACTCCGGCAGGTCCACATAGGCCACGTCGGAAACGATGTTGCTCACGGCCTTGACTGTCGCCCGGCCCAGTGCGCTGTTCATGAACTCGTGATTGTTGAAGCCGATGTTGCCGCCGTGTCCGCCCACGCCCACGCCGATGTCGAAGCCGCCGCCGGTTTGTTTGGCGACCGCAGCCCCGGTTTTGAGGATTTTGCGCGTGTAAACGTCCACGATACGCCAGTCAATCTGCACGTCGGCGGTGGTTTGTTTCAGACCCAGATTACCGCCGCTCCCCGGAATAAACCCGCCCAAATTGATGCCCTTCTGCTTTGACCCGAACCGCGTGACCTTGCCGCGAAACATGTAATCCGCGCCGGCAAACCCACCCTTCTTCACCGCTTCACCTTCGCCCACGTAACCCGCCTCGCCCAATTGGATTTCCTTGATCAGTTCCGGCAGGGCGGTGGATTCCAGCACTTCGAATTTGTTCAGTTCGCTCAACTTCGTGATGAGCATTTCCGCCAACCCCTCGCCTAGCGTGGGTTGCCAGCCTAAGATCTGACTGATGTCCCCATCCAACGGGGCGACGAAAATGGAAGGCTTGCCGGTGACCTCTCCGTAGGTGACGGTAACAAACAAGAGCGCGAACAATGTCGTAATGGTTTTCATGGCGGCAATACTTTCAACAGGAGCCCGCGTACGTCCAGACAAAACTGACGACTAAACAGGCGCTGTCACCAGCAACCCTGACTCTCGCGGGCTGCAACCCGGATTTTCCACGGCGAATTTTTTCTTGAGTCTTATGACGTTTCGGCGTGTGTTGTAGCCGCAAAGCAATGAATGTTCCTTCGGCAAAGCTCTCATCGGTCGGTGCGCTCGCGACTGAAAGCCCCTTACGCGACCTGGAGGCCATCATCCGTTCGCGCACGCCGCTGATTGCGGTGGAGAGCAACGAGGAGCCGCAGGTCGTTGGCATTGTCCGGAAAATTGGCCAGCGTCTGCAACTCAAGGCGTATCGCTGGACGGTCACGGAAGGCTTGCAGGCGTTCGAGCCTTGCGACCAGCCGCTGCAGTCGGTGGTCAAATCCCAGGAGATCTTCAACTTCATCAAAACCTCGGGTTCACATTCGTTGTTCGTCTTGCTGGATTTCCATCCGTTCCTGGAAGACACCGTGCACGTGCGGTATCTCAAGGACGTCGCGTTGAGTTACCCGAATCATTACTCAACGGTGGTGATCGTGGGTTGCGCGCTGAAGATTCCTGAGGAGCTGCGGCCCTTCACCGCGCCGTTCCGTCTGCCATTACCGACGGCGGACGAATTGCGTCGCATTGTGTTCGATGCCGCCGGAGAATGGGGCGCGGAACACGGACGCCGCGACGTGGAAACGACCAACAAGGCGCTCGACCTGCTCGTGCGCAACCTTGCTGGCCTCACCGCCACCGACGCACGCCGTCTCGCACTTAAGGCCATCAACGACCAAGGCGTCATCGCCGAATCCGAAATGCCGGAGGTCATGCGCGCGAAATACGAATTGCTCGGACGCGATTCGCCGCTGACGTTTGAATACGAGACGGCGCGGTTTTCCGAGATTGGCGGCATGACGCGGCTGCGACAGTGGCTCGAAGTGCGCAAGAGTGTCTTCAGTGGTGGTACGCAGGTGCACCTCGATCCCCCGCGTGGCGTGTTGCTGCTGGGCGTGCAGGGTTGTGGCAAGAGCCTCGCCGCCAAAGCCGCCGCCGGCATCTTCGGCGTCCCATTGCTGCGACTGGATTTCGGCGTGCTCTACAACAAGTATTACGGCGAGACGGAGCGCAACTTGCGCAAAGCCCTCGAAACCGCGGAAGTCATGTCGCCCTGCGTGCTGTGGCTGGACGAAATCGAGAAGGGCCTGGCGGTTGGCGACGAGGACGACGGCTTGTCCCGGCGGATTCTCAGCGCATTGCTCACGTGGATGTCCGAGCGGCGCAAGCCGGTGTTCCTCGTGGCGACGGCCAACGATATCACGCGTCTGCCGCCGGAGATGGTGCGCAAGGGCCGTTTCGACGAAATCTTTTTCGTGGACCTGCCGTCACCGCAAAACCGGCGGGACATTTTGGGTATCCACCTGAGCAAACGTTGTCTCACACCGAAGCAGTTTGACCTCGATGCCTTGGTGAGCGCCACCGACGGTTTTTCCGGCTCGGAAATTGAGCAGGCGATTGTGTCCGCGATGTACACTGCGCACGCGCAAGGCCGCACTGTGACACAAACCGACCTGCTCGCCGAGCTTCAGCAGACCAAGCCGCTTTCAGTCGTCATGGCCGAGAAGGTGGATGAGATTCGTGCGTGGGCCATCGGACGCACCGTGCCGTGCGACTAGATCGCCGCCGCGATAAGGTCGCCCACCTCGCGCGTCCCGTAGCCCATTTTGCCTGCGGCGAGTGATTTGATCTTCGTGTTGATGATTTTCACCACAGCGCTCTCAATGGCGGCGGCGGCTTTGCTTTCGCCGAGCGAATCGAGCATCAACCCGGCGGCGTTGATGGCGGCGATGGGATTGATGACGTTCAACCCGGTGTACTTCGGCGCGCTGCCGCCCATCGGCTCGAACATGCTCGTGCCTTCGGGATTGATGTTGCCGCCGGCGGCCACGCCTAGTCCGCCCTGAATCATCGCCGCAAGATCGGTGATGATGTCGCCGAACATGTTGTCGGTGACGATCACGTCGAACCACTCCGGGTTCTTTACGAACCACATGACGGTGGCGTCCACGTGGGCGTAATCGCGTTTCACGGAGGGATACGTCGCGCCCATCTCGAGGAACGCGCGCTCCCACAAATCGAACGCAAAGGTGAGCACGTTGGTCTTGCCGCAGAGCGTGAGTTGCGCGGTCTTGCCCGCCTTTACGTCTTCCGGCTTGAGGCCCTTCCACGGTTTGCCGCCGCGCTGCTTCTTCGCCAATTCGAACGCGTATTTCAAACAGCGGTCCACCCCGCGCCGCGTGTTGACGGATTCCTGGAGCGCCACCTCGTTCGGCGTGCCCTTGAACAGGAAACCACCCGCGCCGGTGTACAGCCCCTCGTTGTTTTCGCGCACGACGACGAAATCAATTTGCTCCGGGCCTTTGTCCTTGAGTGGACAATCCTGGGCGCGATAGAGCTTCACGGGGCGCAGATTGATGTATTGCTCCAGCTCGAAACGCAACCGAAGCAAAATTCCCTTCTCGAGAATGCCCGGTTTGACTTGCGGATGGCCTACCGCGCCGAGGAAAATTGCCTTGAACTTGCGCAGCTCGTCCGCCGCGCTATCGGGCAGAACTTCCCCGGTCTTCAAGTAGCGCTCGCCACCGAAATCGTATTTGTGCCAGTTGATTTTGAACCCGAACTTTTTGGCCGCGGCGTCGGAAACTTTGACGCCTTCGGCTGCGACTTCCGGTCCGGTGCCGTCGCCGCCGATCAATGCAATGTCGTATGTCTTCATATGTTGATGTTCTGCCCGAAAAATAAGAAGTGCTATGCTATCAGTTGCAACGTGGGAGGCAATGGGATTTTGCGGGGATTTGCGGGGATTCGACTTGAAAGCTCGGTCAGGAGCATCAACCTTCGTGGAGAATGTCATGCCGTGCTGAACGTCTTCGCCACGAACAGACAGCCAAGACCCCATGAACAGACGCGTGCGATTGATTGTTGTTCTGGCTGCTGGCTCGGCTTGCGCCGTCATCGGCTGGATTTATTTCTGGCAGGGTCGTCCCATTGGCGGTGGTCCGTCCGGGCCTCCATTGGCGCGTAAGGCGTTCGCGCGGCCGTGGACCGAACGACAGGTCATGTTGGTCGGCTTGGGAGACAGTGTAACCGCGGGATTTGGCGCTCGGAAGGGCTACGGCTACTTTGACCGTCTGCTCGCGAATCCACCAGGAGAATTCCGCGATATGCAGGGCATTTCCCTGAGCGCCGTGCTGCCAAACTTGCGCGCCACCAACCTGGCGATTTCCGGAAGTACGTCATTGGAACATGTCGAGCGGCAACTGCCGCGTCTGCCAACGACAGATCCCAACGTGTTTGGAATCGTTGTCATCACGACGGGCGGCAATGATCTGATTCACAATTATGGCCGCACGCCGCCACGCGAGGGGGCGATGTTCGGCGCGAACTCAAAGGAAGCGGAGCCGTGGATCAAGAATTTCGAGTTGCGCTTGGAATCCATCCTCACCGGGATCAATTCGCGGTTTCCCGGCGGCTGCCGGATTTTTCTGGCGAACATCTATGACCCGACTGACGGAGTGGGGGATATTCATCGCGCCGGCTTGCCTGCGTGGGGAGACGGGATTCGCATTCTTGCCGCCTATAACGACGTCATCCGACGATGTGCTGGAAAACGCGAAAACGTTCACGCGGTTGACCTTTACGCCGCTTTTCTCGGGCACGGTATTCATTGCCGGCAGTTCTGGGGCAAGTTCTACCGCGCTGAGGATCCGCACTACTGGTACTTCGAAAACCTCGAAGACCCGAACGAGCGCGGGTATGACGCGATCCGCCGGCTTTTTCTCATCGAGATGACGAAAGTTGCGTCACGATTGACTTGATCGGTATGCTGACGGCGAAACTTTTAGAAAGACCGATCCGAGTTGGCCGGTAAGCTGTAGGCGAAACATTATGAGCGTAATGCAGTCTCCCTTGGTTGTGTTCGGATTGACCACGCTGCTCGTCGTGACTGTTCACGGCGAAAACTGGCCGCATTGGCGCGGGCCGCATTTCGACGGCTCGTCCACCGAGCAAAAATTGCCCGACGATTTTTCCCGGACCAACAACGTGAAATGGGTTGCGCCGTTGCCCGGCCCGTCTGCCGCCACGCCGATTGTTTGGAGCGATCACGTGTTCGTCAGTTCCACCGATTTGCAGACCAAGACGTTGCGCGCTATTGCGCTCGACCGAAGGACTGGAAAGGAATTGTGGAATCAAGAAGCCGGCCAGGGCTTCGGCTATAACGACAACAGCAATTTTGCTTCGCCGTCGCCGGTCACAGATGGAAACCTGGTTTATTTTCTCTACGGCACCGGCGACTTGGTCGCCCTGGATTTCAAAGGCGCCAAAGTCTGGTCGCGCAACCTTCAGAAAGACTACGGCCAGTTTGCCTATCAGTGGACCTACAGCGCCAGCCCCACCCTTTTCGGCGGAAAACTATACGTCCAGGTCTTGCAGCGCGACGTGCCGGTGCATGGGCGCGGCTGCACGAATGGCCCGTGCGAGTCCTACCTGCTGGCGCTCGATCCGGCGGCCGGCAAGGAATTGTGGCGTCACGTTCGTCCCTGCGACGCGCCGCAGGAAGCCAAGGAAGCTTACAGCACGCCGATTCCTTTCACGCAAGGTGGCCAAACGGAGATGCTTGTCACCGGCGGCGACTGTATCACAGGGCACGATCCCAAGACCGGCAAGGAACTGTGGCGTTGGGGGACGTGGAATACTGCGCGCATCTCGCACTGGCGACTCGTGCCGTCGCCAGTGGCTTCGGAGCATGGGTCGCTGGTTTGCGCGCCCAAAGGTGAGCCGGTCTTTTCCGTGAAGCCCGGCGGCAAGGGAACGCTGGCTGATTCACGGATGGGGTGGAAAAGTGAGGGCTGGGAGATTTCAAGCGACGTTTGCACACCGTTGTATTACCAGGGCCGGTATTATGTATTGAACGGCGAAAGACGAATCCTCTCTCGTGTTGACCCGGCCACGGGCAAGCCGGATTGGATTGGCGAATTGGGTACGCGAGCGAAAATTGAATCCTCACCCACGGGCGCGGACGGAAAAATCTATTTCCAGGATTTCCGCGGCAGGGTCTTCGTCGTTGAAGCCGGGAAAGAGTTCAAATTGCTCCGCACGATCCCGATGGGCGACGACGGCGACGACAAATTGCGCTCCACCGTGGCTGTCTCGCAGGGAAACCTGTTCATTCGGACGGGGAGCAAGCTCTACTGCATCGGCTCGGGGAAGTAGCTCGCCACTTTTGACTGGTAAGGCGCGTCACTCCGTGCGCGCCGCCCCTAGGTTGTCGAACGAACGGCGCGCACGGAGTGATGCGCCCACCCGGCGGCGACTTGCGCAACCACGGCAACACACGCACACGTGGCGCGCGGAAGTGCCACGGGTTCACTTCGTCGAGGGTCAGGACTTTGCCCACCGCCAACCGCACGCGCGCGCGCAGCAGTTTGTGGCGTTGCGCCGGCAGCACAGCGCGGTGGAAAGCGAGATCAACAGGCTGGGAATTTGTCGCGCCGGGATTTGTCCAAGTTTGTCATTCATGCTTGGCGAAGCGCGGACTTCACTCCGCTCCGCGTTGATTCCGCAACCACGCTTCGCGGACAAATGATCTTTTCCGCCCACACGGACCTGACTTGAAACAAGGTCGAGAACCCAAAGACTGGCTCAGAAGTGGCTCAGCGCAATTATTTTTGCATCGCAAGTTCAACGTCAAGACACTCACGAAATGTTTGCAACCATTGAACAAAGTGGATGGCGCGTCCGGCAGGACTTGAACCTGCAACCTTCTGATCCAAAGTTATGCTCTTGACGGCTTTCGCCGGTTGCTTTAGATTGCGTCTCGAAGCATCAATCGTAAGCAAATACGCCTATGAAAACAGCCTATTCAAGCACTCCGACAAATCCTGACACAACCCAACTCGCAACCCGCCGCAACCTGAAAAGTGGCAGCAAAGTGGCAGCGGAAACCACCCGCGCCGAATCCGCTTCCTGGGCGGGCCGGTGGTCAAACCTCGGCACCGATCACACGAAGCGATGGGAAAAGCGCCTTTACGTGGCCAAGTCCGGCGGCGTCGAACTCGGCAAGCTCGGCGTGCGGATTCAACACTTGGGTCGGCGGCAGGAATTTAGATTCGACACCACCAACCGCCAAGCCGCCGCCGTCGAAGCTCTCGGCATCTTCCGCTTTTTGAAAGCGAACGGTTGGGACGCCACGCTCGCCAAGTTCAAGCCGGATTGTGAAGCCAAGCTCGAAACCACCATCGGCGATTATCTCGGCGCCGTGCGCGGGCTGAACTCGCTCCGCTTCCGCACGTTCCTGAATTATCAGAACGCGCTTCGCATCATCGCCGCCGAATCCCTGGGCGTGAAGCCGGACAAGGGCACGTCGAAATTCGATTACCGCAGCGGCAACGGCGAGCAGAGCGGCCATGCCCGGTGGCTGGTCAAGATTGACTCACACCGCCTCGAAGCTCTCACCCCGGAGAAAATCACCGGCTGGAAACGCAAACGCATCGCCCGCGCGGGCCACTCGCCCGCTGCCGCCGCTTCCGCGCGCCGCACGGTGAATTCCTACATCCGCTGCGCTCGCTCGCTGTTCTCGCCGTCCATTCTCAAGGAAATCAAAGGGCTGACACTGCCCGCCACGCTGCCCTTTGCCGGGGTGGAACTCGAAGAAACCGGCTCGACGAAATACGTCTCGAAGATCAACGCGCAACTCCTGATCGCCGCCGCGCGCAACGATTTCAAAACCGCCGACCCCGAAGCCTACAAAGCCTTTTTGCTCGGCCTGTTCGCCGGGCTGCGGAAAGCCGAAATTGATTTGCTCGAATGGCGCATGTTGGACTTCGCCGCGAACGTCATCCGGCTGGAGCAAACCGAATGGCTGCATCTGAAAACGGACGACTCCGCCGCCGACATCGCCGCTGACCCGGAAGTGATGGCCGAACTCCGCGCCCTGATGCCGTCGCCCACCGACACCCCCGCGCCGTGGTCGCAATTCGTGCTCGTCAGCAATCGCCCGCCGCGCCCGGAATCGCCCCGGCCCTATTACCGCTGCGAGGAAACCTTCGACCGGCTCAACGAATGGCTGCGGAACAAAGGCATCACGGCCAACAAACCGCTGCACGAATTGCGGAAGGAACTCGGTGCGCTCATTGCGACCGAGCACGGCATTTACGCCGCCAGCCGCTTCCTGCGGCACTCTGACATTTCCACCACCGCCCGCCACTACGCGGACCAGAAGGCGCGCATCACGGTCGGCTTGGGTAAATACCTCGACCCGGCCATCAAGCCCGCCGAACCGCACGCCGCGCAAGTGGCGCGGGCCGTGTGAGACGCAGGCTTTGACAACCCGGCGCAACCGGAGTAAATAAACCGCAGACATGACCGCCACGAAGATCATCGAGGAAATTCAGGCATTGCCGCCGGACGACCGCGCCCGCGTCGTCGAATACGTCCGCCGCGTCGAGGATGCGGACATGCCCGCCAGCTTCCTTGAAGCCCTGGGCGAACTCCGCGACGGCAAGACCATTCCCATTGCCGACGAGCATTTCGACACGCCGCCGGCCTGAGTGCCATGTATCGCTACGAAGCCGCGCCCGCCTTCTGGCGAAGCTACCGCAAACTCAACCCGGCGCAGCAACAGGCCGCGAAACGAGCGTGGCAGATCTTCAAACGCAACCCGTCCGATCACACGCACAATTGGAATTCGTCGCCGCGTATTCCAAAAAGTCCGCCGTCGCACGCGCTCACGTTTGCTGGCTAAGGATTCGGGCTTTTGCAGGCAGATCAGCGTTGCCTACGGCGATCCGCCTGTGCTACAACATCTTTGTGTAGAAAGGAAATGTGGGTGAGATATGAGAATACGAACAACGCGCAGTCTGGCGACGGCAGCCGCAGCCGTTCTATTTACCTCTCTCTCAGCGAACGCGGTGGTGAGAACCGCCAACTTCGTTGAGCACAATCTGAGCCTCAACCTGGGATATGGCGTGACCTCCGATGCCTACCGGGACTATTTCAGCACCTACGACGGTGTTAACACTTGGGCGCTTTACCAATCGGGCTACGGCTATAGTGGAGAGGCAAGACCGGACAACGCCTCATCAATAACCTATCGCACCGACTTCGACGTTTACGATACGATTTACGCCTATTTCGCTGGTTACGGAACTATAACCATCTCCATGCCGGGCACCGATGCCAATGCGGACGGCCTGCCGGATTTCTTGGACCTCAGCCGCTCTGGTAATGCGTCGTTTTCAGGAACTGGTTGGGAATATCTTTCCGGCGTAGGAAGCGGCAGTTTCACTGTGAGCGGGAGTTTAACGCGGTCGGCGGGCTCCTATCTGGGCAGTTACAACGTGGCGACCAGTGGCGGACCAACCATTTCTGGTAACTTCGCCATCAGTGGAATCTCCGGGACTGTCACTTACAACACCGACACAAGAACTGCTTCAGTCAACGCTTTGGCGTTTTCAGGGTCAACCAGTTACACAGGCACGATAACCTACGACGTTTTGGATCAGAATACGGTTCGCATTAACTCATTTTTGGTTACCTACCCGGGCGGCTCTTTCTCGATAGCCAGTAGTTTTAACGTGACGCGGTCGGGCAATACTTATTCTGGCAAGGGCGCTCTTTCCGACGGAAATCTTGCCACCGCGTGGGTTGACTACAACATGTTCCATTT
>JALOTT010000450.1 GCA_025457745.1 Verrucomicrobiota bacterium | reverse complement strand
AAGACCTCGGCTTCTTCCCACTGAATCCGCCGAGTGATGGCGATTTTGAATTCGGCGAAACACTTTGCCGCCGCAGGAAAGTTTGATGCCTTGAGGGTTTGAAAGCGATGAAATGGCGCGCCAATCTCCTCGTCGTTCAACCACGAGTCGCCACTATGAGGCTGCCTTGCATCAGAGATTTTCACTCAGACATTCTAGGAAAGCCGTGGCAAGAAGCCTTGACGTAGGTCAAAGCCCGTCGTCGTCAGGTTCTTTACCCTTGGGAGCGTGAGTCAAAAGGCTCGCGTGGCATGAATGACGACAAAAAGCTTCCGTTGGTTTACGCCTGTTCCGGCGCATCAAGCGCGGCGCAGTTGGCCAATCACATTGCGGTGAAGCTGGACCGGCTCAAGGTCGCGGAGATGTCCTGCATCGCGGGTGTGGGCGGCGACGTGAAGCCGTTGGTGAAAACTGCCTTGTCCGGGCGGCCCATCATCGCGCTGGACGGTTGCCCATTGCAGTGCGCGGCGAAGATTCTGGCGCGGCACGGCTTGAAGGCGGACAAGCATCTGGACTTGAGCGAACTCGGCGTGAAGAAACGCAAGCATGAGGATTTTGATCCGCAGGAGGCGGCGCGCGTGCTCCAGCAGTTGCTTGATGCGCCAGATTTCCCGGGTCGTTCCCAGACTGCCGCCAACACCTTGACTTCGGCGATGACACCCACGCCTGCCGCTGCGGCGGACGAGCCAATGAAAAGCGCCAGTCCGCCCTGTTACCTGGCGGAGTTTGATCGCTCGCCGCCAAAAACCTGAGCGGGCTGACCGTCTGGCTGGGGTGCGCTGGCGATTGAATGTCGGAGTTGAGTCCACTGGAGTCAGAGGGCAATTGGCACTGGGCTGTGGCAAGGCTCTAAATTTCTCACATCATGTTGCCTCAAACCCAATCATGGCTTCAGTCGGCCGCAGCCGCGCCGGATGCGCGGGACGATTATTCGCGTCCAGCGGCGGCGGAGCCGGTGGTGGGCAACTACTTCGTCGCGGCCTATCCACCGTTCTCAGCCTGGACCGAGGCGCAAGTGCCGGCGTTGCACGATGCGTTGGGGCGGCACCCGACTTCCGTGCCGTTGGGTGTCTATGTCCACCTGCCGTTTTGTCATCACAAGTGTGATTACTGCTACTACCTCTCCTACATCGGGCAACCGGCGGCGGTGATCAACCGTTACCTGGACACGGTGATGCGGGAGGCGGCGCTTTACGCGGCGCAACCGGCGGTGAAGGAGCGACCCGTGGCCTTCGGCTATTTCGGCGGCGGCACGCCGTCGCTTCTGAGCGTGGCCCAACTGAGCCGGCTGATGACCGGCTTGCGCGCGGCGTTCCGTTGGGACGCGGCGGAAGAAATCACCTTCGAGTGCGCACCGCGCTCCGTGACGCGCGAGCTGCTGGCGGCCCTGCGCGAATCCGGCGTGACGCGGGTGAGCATGGGCGTGCAGAGTTTCGACGACGGGTTGCTCGCGTTGAATGGCCGGGTGCATCGCGCGGCGGACGTGCGCCGGGCGTATGTGTTGATCGCGGCGGCGGGATTTGCGCAGGTGAACCTCGACTTGATGTGCGGGCTGTTGGGCGAAACCGACGCGCACTGGCACGCGACCCTCCAGCAGGTGCTCGAACTGCAACCGGACGCGGTGACGCTTTACCAGACGGAAATCCCGCGCAACACGAGGCTGGCGCGGGAATTCGAGGCGGGAATGCTGCCCACGCCGCCGCCTTCCTGGGAGGTCAAGCGGGCGCGGCTGGACGCGGGCCGACGGGCGTTTGAGGAGGAGGGTTACACGGCCACCAGTGCTTACAATCTGGTGCGTGATCCGGCCCGGCAGCCCTTCCGATATCAAGACCTGCTCTGGCGCGGCGCGGACATGCTGGGCCTGGGCGTGGCGTCGTTCGGTTACGTGGGCGGGGTGCATTACCAGAATCAAACCAAACTCGAAGCTTACGAGGCCGCCTTGGCCGGTGGCGCGTTGCCCCTGCAACGCGCCTTCCCGCTGACACCGGGCGACCAGCTCATCCGCGAGTTCATTCTCCAACTCAAGCTGGGCCGCGTGGACCTGGCACCGCTGCATGCACGCTTCGGCGTGGATCCGCTGGAGCGCTTCGCCGCGCCCTTAAAGGCGTTCGCGGACGACGGCTGGCTGACGTGGAATGAGCGCGCCGTGGAACTGACCCGTGCGGGATTGCTGCGCGTGGACCGGCTGCTGCCGGCTTTTTACGACGCCCGCTTCCAAACCATCCGTTACTCGTGAGCCTGCCCGTGACCGCAATTTTATTGTGCAAACCTAATCCACCATGTTTATACAAAACTCCATGAGTAAAAAAATCCTGCTAACCAGTGTGTGCCGCCCGTTGGGGCCGGAATACGGCGATGCTCCCTCGGTGGGTTATGAACTGCTTTACCGGCAGGTCCTCCGCGCACAAGGCATCTTCAGTCCGCGCACGGTCAACATCCACTTTGGGCTGGAATACATCGCCGAAAATCTCGACGCCCCCACCGTGGTGTTGCAATACCCCTCGAAGCGCGAACTGATCCAGGAACTCAAAAAGGGCTACGATTACGTGGGCGTCTCCTTCCTGATGGCGGTGATGCACAAGATGAAGGAAACCGTTGCGCTCATCCGCCAGTATTCACCGCACAGCAAGATTGTTTTGGGCGGTTACGGCACGGTGCTCAAGGATGAAGTGCTCAAACCCTACGGGGATTACATCTGCCGCGAGGAGGGCGTGGCGTTCTTTCGCCGGTTGCTGGGCGAACCCCCTATTCCGATGCCCTACAAACACCCGCTGATCGTGAGCTGGCTGAAGGTGTTTGGCATCAAAGTCTCCGGGACAGGGAAAATCTTCGCCGGGCTTGGCTGTCCGAATGGCTGCGACTTCTGTTGCACGTCCCATTTCTTTTCGCGCAAACACATCAAGCTGCTGCCCGAAGGCAAAGACATTTACGCCGTGGCGGAACGTTATCTCGATCTTGATCCCCGGCTGGTGTTCTTGATTCTGGACGAGGATTTCCTGCTCAACAAAAAACGGGCGATGGAATTTCGCGATTGCGTGATGAAGGGCGGGAAGAAGCTCTCGATCTTTGCCTTTTCCAGCATCAAGGCCATCAGCCAATATACCGTGGAGGAAATACTGGAGATGGGCATTGACGGCTTCTGGATCGGCTACGAGGGAACGCGCTCCAATTACGCCAAGCAACAGGGCCGGCCCGCCAACGAGATCCTCAAGGAGTTTCGCGACCATGGCATCACCGTGCTGGCCTCCATGATTGTCGGTTTTGATTATCAAACTCCGGAAGTCGTGGCGCAGGAACTGGACGGCCTGATGAAAGCGAAACCGGCTCTGGCGCAGTTCCTGATTTACGGACCCGTGCCTGGCACG
>JALOTT010000449.1 GCA_025457745.1 Verrucomicrobiota bacterium | reverse complement strand
AGCCGGCGGCTTTTTCCGGTTCGGTCAATTGGTTGGTTTCGCTTTTGATTTCGCGGAGGCGGACGTTGCGGAAGGAAACTTTCAGGCCGACCTTCTTGGTATCCTTGCCAACCCCGTGGACTTGCAGGCCGATGATGCCGCGCGGGGTCAGGCTGTCGGTGAGGTCCGCGCGCGGCTGGCCGTTGAGCCAGGTCTTGATGGATGGCCCGTTGGCGACGATACGGAGTTTGTTCCATTCGCCGTTCTTGGTGACCTTGCGGCCTTGTTCGGAAAACGCCTTGCCAAGCTCTCCTTTTTCACCATCCGCTGGGAAGAGCCACCCGCGCCGCGCCTCATCGTAGATGCCGCCCGTCCACATCCGGCCGCGCGCCGCGTCCATGTCAATTTCGCACTGATAACCATGCACCCGGTCCGCCGCGATCTTGATTGTCTTGCCTGCGAGGTTCAACGTGCGGGCTTCGGGGAAACACTCGGCGCGGAGCATCACCCCGGAATTGAAAACCGATTCGCCGGTCAGCACGCCGTCCACCACGGTGTATTTCGCTTCGCCGCTGTGCTGCTCCCAGCCGTCGAGGTTTTTTCCGTTGAACAGGTTGATCCAGCCGTCCTCGGCGTGCAGGGACGCGAGGGGCAGGGTGGTGGCGATGGCGAGAGATAGTATTTTAGATGCTTTCATTATTAATGTGTCTTTCGACATATTATCCAGCCCGGAGGTTACGAGACAATGTTTTTCATCAGCGAGGCCACCAGCCCACAGGATCTTTTGGTCTGGCGGCTCAACTTGTTGGAGTTCAACCTTCAGGTTGTTTCTGGTCGGGAACAAGCTAAACCTTGAACTCCAACCTCCTGCGCTCGCATAAGAAAAGACCCTGACCAGCCCAGCGCGCATTTTTTCATCTGGGTAAACGCTAGGCGAGCGGGTTTTTGGCGAAGATCAAGGCGTGGAGGCGTTGCGATCCGCCATCGCGACGGGCGAAACACTGCTGATGACACCGCACCGTCCAACCCGTTTTGCGGGTCTGTGCTCGTGCAATGGCTGTCGGCGCCACGCTGACCACCAGCCGCCGCATCATCCCCAATACCAAGGCGGCATGGGGCTGGCGCAGCCGGCTGCGATCCTCGTCCAAGGACACGTCCAAGGCCTGATGCAGCCGGCTCTCAATCACCCAATAGCCGCGCTTGAGTTGAAGCCAGCCCGCCGCGTCCAGTTGCTCCAAGTTCAGGCTGCTGATCAGATACACCGTCTCGGTGCTCTTTTTGCCATGGCGTCGTACGCGCCGCGCCAGTCGCGCAATCAACCGAGCGCCGGGAAAGTTCACTTGCGCCGGCGTCACCTCCAGACATTCCAGAAGCCGAATCTCCCGCCGGCCGCGATTGACTTCCCGCGTCAGCGCGCGGGTCTTGGCCGTGGGTCGAGGGAAAAAAATCCCCGGGGGTCAACAACGTCGCCAAGGTTTGCACCCGTTCTTTCTGGTTGGCTTTGACGGTCAGCAGGTAGTCGCCCCCGCTCGCAAACAGGATTTGTTGCACGGTTTCGGTCTGCGTGTGCAAAGCGTCCGCCAGCGCCGTCTTTTTAGTTCACGTCCACCTTGGCCAACAGGTCGCGCGCCCGGATATTATAAGCCGCCGCCGACCAGCCCAGCAGCCCCAGCCACTGGCCCTGATATTCGACCACGTAACGCAACGGCTCGCCGACCAGAAGAGCATTCTTGAGATAATGGTGCTCTGGCTGACCAACTGGTCCGACCGGGCTTGCTCCTCGGAATGAATCAGCCGCACCGTGATTTGATCCAACACCGCGGTTTCGGCCGGGTCCAATAAACTGAATGCTTTGCGTCGCATCCCGGCGAGCAAAACAAATGCAGCGGCAAAAGTTCAGCACCAACCTTAATTGCCTCATTCACAGCCGCCCTCGGCGATGTTCAGAGCTGCCTGTTCAGCCCCTAAGCCGCTTCTGTCACAGTCTAAGTGGACAACCCAAAAAGATATGGGGCTGGCCCCGCGAACGCGAGACCAGCCCCGATATGTGGTCCCCCACCATCCCCAAAAAGTCTCGACCACGTTAAGTCACCGCGGCGTCTCGCCGCGTCAGAATTTGCAACTCAATCCGAGGGTCACGAACCAGCAGTTGCTCAAGTCCATTTCCACCGCCCGACCGCCGAAGGAGTGTTCGTAATCACCGAGCGTCTGAAATTGCGCGCCGCCGATCAGACTCCAGTGTTCGGACAAATACCACGTCACCGCCGCGCTCACGTAACCGCCCCACAACACGTCCCAATCATGGCCGCCGCCGGAGTGCGTTGTGCTGCCCACGGTCGTGGCCCACGACGCGTCCGCGTCCAGCAAGCCCACCGCCAGGCCGGCGGAGATGGAAAGGGTCATCGGGTCGCCGCTGGGAACTTCCAGATAAGGCCCGAGGCGAAGGCCCCAGAGGTTCGCCTCAAACCGCTGCCGGTCGGTGCCGCTGACGTTGCTGATCACGTTGGTGGTGGAACTCGCGATGTTGGTGAAGATGACAAAGCCCGGCCCTTCAAAGCTGCCCTGATACGGCCCGGTCGCGGTGTCCGGCGGCGTGGTACCGGGCGTGAATGGATACGCGTCCGTCATGCGCACAGCGCTGACGGAAACGGGAAAATTGGCGCGCAACGCGACGTTGAGATAGTTCACCGCCGCTTCAATCCCGTAACGCGCGTCGCCTTTGACACCGAGCAGCCGGTTGTAAGTCAATTCACCGCCGAGAATCGGATCGTCATCCAATGTGCGCGACGACCCGCCGCTGGCGGCAAGCGGTGTGGTGCGACTCATTAAAATCGTGTTGCCTGAAATCTGGTTAGCACTGTTGTCATAGCCCCAGTTCCAGGTCTGGCCACCGTAATTGTCGCTGATGTCGGTATGCACGTAACCGTCGTCGTACTTGTCATAACCAATGCCATCGGACGTCGGGCGCGGCGTGGTGGGCGTGCCGACTGACGGCACGGGGATGTTGTTTTTGAACCGCGCGGAAAGGTTGAACCCCAGGCGTGCGGAGAAACTTAGCCGGTTGGTGGCGATTTCGTCCGCGCCGGCGGCCAGCGCAATCCCGCAAAGCGAGACGACGGTCAGGACAACCAAGTTGAAACGTGTCGTTTTCATGTTCGTAATCTCGTTGCGATCGTTCAGGGGTCGCTGATCACCCGGTAGAACCGGGTGGTGGCGGACAACGGCACGCTGATGGTCTTGGGTGGCCCATCGTCATACCACTGCACGCGGTTGGCGTTCGCGGTTACACTCGGCGTCGCCACCGACCACGGGCCGGACGGGCTGGCGTCGCTGTAGATGACTGTGTAGTTCGTGCCCGGCACGCTGGCCCATTCGATGACGAACCGCGCCGGTGAGAAGGTATTGGTGGGGCGATAGTCCCAGAACCATCGGTCAATCCTGACACCGCTGCCTGCGTTTGTGCCTGGGTTATTGGTCGAAACCGCAATGACCTCAAGTGAGTTTGTAAACGGTCTGCGGTCCGGCACATAGAATTCGAGAATTAACGTCACGTTGCTGCCTGGATTGAGCGTGTTGTTGTATTGGACGTAGGGCTTGCCGCTATTTGTACCCGTGGCGTTGTAGAGGAACACGTTGGTTCGCGGCACGCCGTTCGTGCCATTGATGTTGCCAACGAGCAACTGGAACGCTGCCACTGGTGCAACACCCATGTTCGTCACGGTCACGCGCTCCTCAAACAAACCAGTCTGCGGATTGAACACGTTCGGGGCTTGCAGGACGCCGAATTGCGGCGGGACGGCCGCGGTCGGCACTTGCGCGCCGGGATTGCCGCTGCTGTTGTTGGTCGAATTCGGGTCGGGCGTGGTGGAAACCGCGACCGCGATGTTCGTGAAGTTGCCGGTGGCCGGCGCACGAACGGTGATG
>JALOTT010000083.1 GCA_025457745.1 Verrucomicrobiota bacterium | reverse complement strand
TCCTCATCATCGGCGCCGGCCCGATCATCATCGGCCAGGCGTGCGAGTTCGATTACTCCGGCACGCAAGCCTGCAAGGCCCTCAAGGAAGAAGGCTACCGCGTCATCCTCGTGAACTCGAATCCGGCCACCATCATGACCGACCCGGAGTTCGCCGACCGCACCTACATCGAACCGATCACGCCCGAATGTGTGGAGAAAATCATCGTGCGCGAGTTGGCGGAAATGCAGCGGATGGGCGTCGCGATTGGTAGAGGGGCAGGCGTCTCACCTGCCACCGCCCCTGCGGGCGTCCCGCCTGCAGTTTCCCCATCGGCAATCAGCAATCGGCAATCGGCCATCGCTAATAAACTTGTCCTTCTCCCCACCCTTGGCGGCCAGACCGCGCTCAACACCGCCATGAAACTCCACGACAGCGGCGTCCTGGAAAAATACGGCGTCGAAATGATCGGCGCCAAAGCCGAAGCCATCCGGAAAGGCGAGGACCGCCAGATTTTCAAAGACCTCATGTTGAGCATCGGCTTGGATGTTCCCATCTCCGGCACGGCCCACAACATGGACGAAGCCCGCGCCGTCGCCGACAAAATTGGCCGCTTCCCGCTCATCATCCGCCCGGCGTTCACGCTCGGCGGCACGGGCGGCGGCATCGGTTACAACCGCGAAGAATTCGAGGAGATCGCCAAGCGCGGCATCGAGCTTTCGCCCGTGAACGAAATTCTCATCGAAGAATCCCTCCTCGGCTGGAAGGAATACGAGATGGAAGTCATGCGCGACAAGGCCGACAACTGCGTCATCATCTGCTCCATCGAAAACTTCGACCCCATGGGCGTCCACACCGGCGACAGCATCACGGTCGCGCCCATCCAGACGCTCACCGACAAGGAATTTCAGATCATGCGCGACCAGAGCTTCGCCGTCATCCGCGCCGTGGGCGTCGAGACCGGCGGCTCGAACATCCAGTTCGGCGTCAGCCCGGAGAATGGCCGCATGGTCATCATCGAGATGAACCCGCGCGTCAGCCGCAGTTCCGCGCTCGCGTCCAAGGCCACCGGCTTTCCCATCGCGAAGATCGCCGCCAAACTCGCCGTCGGCTACCTGCTCGACGAACTCAAGAACGACATCACGCGCGAAACCCCCGCGAGCTTCGAGCCGAGCATTGATTACGTCGTGACAAAAATCCCCCGGTTCGCGTTTGAAAAATTTCCCCAAGCCGATCCGACCCTGACGACCCAGATGAAAAGCGTCGGCGAAGCCATGGCCATCGGGCGAACCTTCAAAGAATCCCTCCAGAAATGTCTCCGCTCCCTCGAAATCGGGCGTAGCGGACTCGGCGGCGACGGCAAGCCGTGGCGGATTGGAACTGAAGTTTATGGCGACCGCGACATCCTTCCCCGCGACGTGATTTCCCGCAAACTCTCCGTCCCGAACGCCGAGCGAATCTTTTTCATCCGCCACGCACTACGGGCTGGATTCACGATTGAGGAAATCTTCGGCCTGACCAAGATAGACCGCTGGTTCTTGGTTCAAATCAAAGAGATTGTGGATTTCGAGGAGGAACTGGCGGGGGCGAAGGGTTGAATCATGAGCGCGCTCATTTACGTCGAGACGACCATTCCGAGTTTCCACACTGAGAAGCGTGCCGCGATCAACACCCCAAATTCCCTAGCCCCGTCGGGGCGGCATATTCCGCTCCTGACGGAGCTTGAAACTTTGTTTGATTTTGGATTCTACAAATATGCCGCGCCTGACGGTGCTGAAAACGAATCCCAACGGGATTCAAATCCATCAGCCCAAGGTTGGCGGTCCGCGCCGGACAGGCAAGGAGCGACTACCCTGGGAAACCGTTCCCCCAATTCATCAACTCTGAAGGAGTTAGTGCTTGCGCACGGCCACCAAAATCCACCGCCGCCCCGATGCAACTCGTGGACTCGCTCGCGCCCGCTCGCTCGGCCCTTGCGGGCCTTCGGCTTTGCCGAATTCCTTTCGCAGTTTCCCAAACTGCTCAAGTCAGAGTTGTTTTCATTTTGCCCGTTCACCCAGCGTAGCTGCTCCCGTCTTCGCTGCGCTGCGACGCGGCAAGTCGCGCCAACGCTGGGCTGAATGACACAACTCCGTTGGAGTTGGCCACGCTCCGTCAGGAACGAAATCTTTGTAGCCGCTTCCGCCGATTTTGCCACGGTAAGCTTGCCAGCCGGAGGTTCATCGGGCTTACTTTGCCGGACTTCGATTTAGAAATGAATCAAGAATTGCTGGTCAAAGCCAAGTCGCTCGGTTTCTCCGACCGGCAAATCGCGCATTTAACCGGCACAACCGAAGACTCGGTGCGCGCAGAACGGAAAAAACTCGGCCTCGTGCCGAGCTACCGGCTCGTGGACACCTGCGCCGCCGAGTTCGAGGCGTACACGCCTTACTACTACTCGACCTACGACCGCGGCGACGACGAGGTGAAGGGCAACACGGCCAAGAAGGTGATGATTCTCGGCGGCGGGCCAAATCGCATCGGCCAAGGCATCGAGTTCGACTATTGCTGCGTCCACGCCGCTTTCGCGCTCAAGGAAGACGGGTTTGAAACCATCATGGTGAATTCAAATCCCGAAACCGTCTCCACCGACTACGACACGAGCGACAAACTGTT
The DNA here is from genome assembly GCA_025457745.1 of Verrucomicrobiota bacterium. Lineage (GTDB taxonomy): Bacteria > Verrucomicrobiota > Verrucomicrobiia > Limisphaerales > JADLHS01 > JALOTT01. The sequence continues at coordinate 10,416 of JALOTT010000083.1, read as the reverse complement.
CTTCGAGCCGCTCACGCTCGAAGATGTGTTACACATTTACGAGCGGGAGCAATGCTGGGGCGCGATCGCCCAGTTCGGCGGACAGACGCCGCTCAACCTCGCGCTCGGCCTGCAAAAAAACGGCGTCAACGTCATCGGCACGTCGCCGCAAAGCATTGAGGTCGCGGAAGACCGCAAGCTTTTCGCGGTGATGCTGCGCAAGCTCAACATCCCGCAACCGCCCAACGGGCTGGCCACCAACGAAGCCGAGGCCCTCGTGGCGTCGAAGCAGTTGGGGTATCCGGTGCTGGTGCGGCCCAGCTTTGTGCTGGGTGGCCGCGCGATGCAGATCGTTTATTCCGACGCCGAGTTGTCGCATTACATGCGGTTTGCGGTCGAGGCTTCGCCCGACCGGCCCGTGCTCGTGGATAAGTTTCTCGAAGATGCGACCGAGGTGGACGTGGATTGCATCACGGATGTGGGGCAGTTTGTTGGTAGGGTGGGCAGTTCTCTGCCCGCCGCTGCGAATGCCGAAGACGGCGCGCACGGAGTGACGCGCCCTACCGAAGGCGAAGGCGCGATTGTCATCGGTGGGATGCTGGAGCACATCGAATTCGCGGGCGTTCACTCCGGCGACGCGGCAATGGTTTTGCCGCCGCATACGCTGTCGCAACAAGTCATCGGGACCATCCGCGAATACACGCACGCGATGGCCCGCGAGTTGAAGGTGATCGGTCTGATGAACGTGCAATACGCGGTGAAGGGAGACACGGTTTACGTGTTGGAGGTGAACCCGCGCGCGTCGCGCACCGTGCCGTTCGTGAGCAAGGCCATTGGTTTTCCGCTGGCGAAGCTCGCCGCGAAGGTCATGGCCGGAAAAACTTTGAAGGAACTTGGGTTCACCCAGGAAATCTGGCCGAGGTATTGGGCGGTGAAGGAATCGGTGTTTCCGTTCAACCGCTTTCACGGCCAGGACATTTTGCTCTCGCCGGAAATGCGTTCCACGGGCGAAGTCATGGGTTTGGACGCCGACCTTGGCATCGCTTACGCGAAATCGCAGATGGCGGCGAACACGCCGTTGCCGCTGGGCGGGAGCGTGTTCGTGAGTGTGAGCGACGAGCACAAGGACGAAGCCGTGGCGGTGGTGAAGGAATATGCCCGGCTCGGCTTTGAACTGGTCGCCACTGGCGGCACGGCAACCGTGCTTGAACAGGCGGGGTTGAAGGTGCGGCGGATTTACAAATTGGCGGAAGGCCGGCCCAACGCGATTGACCTGATGAAGAACAAGGAACTGCAACTGGTCATCAACACGCCCGCCGGCCAGGTGCCGCGGGCCGACGAGGTAAAAATCCGCACAACGGCCGTTTACACGAACACGCCAATCATGACGACCATGAGCGGCGCGAAGGCGGCATTGCTCGGCATCGCCGCGCTGAAGAAAAACGGTTACGACGTGAAGACGTTGCAGGAATACCACTGAGCCTCGCCGGGAAATAAAACTCACTCACAATTCGACATTCGACATTTCCACCGCGCTTGCCCATATTCCTCGCGCATGAAGTCAATGACAGGTTATGGGCGGGGCGATTGCGCGCGCGACGGCTTCAAAATCACCGTGGAACTCAGTTCGGTGAACCGCAAGCAGACCGAAATTTCCGTGAACCTTCCACGCGAGATGGAGATGCTGGAAGCGCCAATGCGCGACGCCATCAACCGCCACGTTGCGCGCGGGCGGCTCACGGTGCGCGTGTCGTTGCACGCCGCCGAGGGCAAGGCATCCGCACGAATGCACCTCAATCTGCCGCTCGCCAAGGCCTACGCGCGCGAACTCAGCCGGCTCGCAAAGCAACTCAAGTTCGCCAGCCCGGTGACGCTCGATCAACTCGTGCGCGCGCCCGGCGTCTTCCAGACCGACGCGGAACTTGCCGACGCGGAACATCTCTGGCCCGCGGTGGAGAAGGCGCTCAAGCAGGCGTTGGCCACGCTGGTGAAAACGCGCGCGCGCGAAGGCGCACACCTCGTGCAGGACCTCGTGGCGCGCGTGGCCGTGATGCGCGAGTGCACGGCGAAAATCCAGGCGCAGGCCCCCCGGGCGGCGGAGCGATATCGCCAGCAACTCGTCGAGCGCATCAAGAGCGCCGGGTTGGACGCGCCGGCGGCGGATGACGAGCGGCTGTTGAAGGAAGTCGTGTTCTTCGCCGACCGCTCGGACATATCGGAGGAGCTGACCCGCCTGCAAAGCCACTTCCAGCAGTTCGCCGACTGCGTGAAGTCGAAAGAGCCAGTCGGGCGCATGTTGGATTTTCTCGCGCAGGAGATGAACCGCGAGGTCAACACCATCGGCTCGAAAGCCAACGACGCCCTCATCTCGCGCGAAGTGGTGACGTTGAAAGCGGAGTTGGAAAAATTCCGCGAGCAGGCGCAGAACGTGGAATGAAAACCAGAAGCCAGAAGCCAGAAGTCAGAAGCCGGAAGTCCGACCCCGGACCTCCGGCCTCTGATCTTTGTCCGTTGCTCGTCGTCATTTCGGCACCATCGGGCGGCGGCAAGACCACGATCTGCCAGCAACTTCTGGCCGCGCGACCGGATATGACCCGCGCCGTCACCTGCACGACGCGCGAACCGCGCAAGGGGGAAACGGACGGCGTGGACTATTATTTTCTCGACGCGACCTCGTTTCTCAAGCGGGTGCAGGCGGGAAATTTTCTGGAGCACGCCACGGTTTACGGCCACAGCTACGGTATTTTGAAGTCCGAGGTGCTCGGCAAGCTGCGCGCGGGCAGGGATGTGTTGCTCAACCTGGACGTGCAGGGCGCGGCGACCGTCCGCGAGCGGGCCAGTGAGGATCTGGAACTCAAACGCGCGCTCGTGTCGGTTTTCCTCACGCCGCCATCGGCGAACATCTTGGAGAAGCGGCTGCGTCGGCGCGGCACCGACACGGCGGTCGTGATTCAGAAGCGCCTGAGCGTAGCCCGGCAGGAGGTCGCCCAGTGGAAAAATTTTGATTACCTGCTCATCAGTACCAGCATCGAAGAGGATTTGCGACGCATGATGGCCATTGTGGACGCGGAAAAAATGCGGCCGGCCCGGATGCAACCGCCGGAATTTTGATGTGCGTTGAGCCGTTAAAATGTTATAGGGTTAAAATGTGAAAACGGATTCAGCGCGGGACGGCCACGATTCAACGATTCAACGTTTTAACGAACAACCTATGGGCAAGAGAAAGAACATCGTCCTCGGCGTCACTGGCTCGATTGCCGCCCACAAGGCGGCGGACCTGGCAAGCCTCCTGACCAAGGCGGGGCACGCCGTGCACGTGGTGATGACCGCCGATGCGCAGCGGTTCATTACGCCGCTGCCGTTCAAAACCCTCTCGCGCCACCCGGTCGTCACCGGCCTTTACGACGAAGCGGAGGATTGGAAGCCGTTGCACGTGCCGCTGGCGGACGAGGCCGACCTGTTGCTCATCGCGCCAGCCACGGCCAACATCATCGCCAAGCTGGCGCACGGCCTCGCGAACGACGCGCTCAGTTGTCTGGCGCTGACGCTGAATCCGGAGGCGAAAGTTTTGATTGCTCCGGCGATGAACGGAAAGATGTGGTTGCATCCCGCCACACAACAGAATGTCGCCACCCTCAAGTCGCGCGGCGCGCAATTCATCGGGCCGGAGAAAGGCATGTTGTCCTGCGGCTATGAAGGGTTGGGCCGGTTGTGGCCGGTGGAGGACATCGCGAAGCGCGCAGGCAAATTGCTGCGCTGAAGATTTTCCCCGCGCTTGCGCACAAGAGCGGGGCGAGCTTATGAAACAGGGCCATTGGCAGTGGTTGAAACGCCTGCCCGCGTTGCTGGAGATTCCGTCGCCCGACCGGGCGCAATTGCTCGATCGCGTTCAAATGATGGAGCGCGACCTCGTGCTGCCCGCCAAGGCGATCATCATCCTCATTCTGATCTGGTCCTTCTATTTATCTCCCTGGATGGGCAGTGTTTTGGGGGCGATGGAGGTGGCGGTTGAGTTGACCCAGTATTTTTTCGTCATCTACATATTGGCCAACGTGGTCGCGGCATTGTTGTTCTTCAACCTGCGCCGGTTACCTTTGACGTTAGCGCGCTGGACCGTGTTTGCGAACTGTCTGGTGGACGGCCTCCTTTTGGCGGCAATCACCGTGGTAACCCTGGATTTCGCCAGCATCCTTTATTGGTTGTTGTTTCTGATTCTGATCGTCCGCAACGCGGTGAGTGTGCTGCCGGGCACATCGCAACTGCTGGTCAACTTCGGCACCGGACTTTGCTATCTACTGGCCTACGTCAGTGAAGATTATGTATTCAAAAACCTCGATAATAGGACCCAACAGGCGCTGGAGCAGGTCGGACATGCCGAGTTGTCCACCGAGGTGTTGGTGCTGCGATTGGCGTTGTTGTGGCTGATGGCCCTCTGCTGTTACGGCGTGCAGATGTTGCTGGATCGTCAGCGGCTGGCGTCGGAGGAGGCGCGCGAATTCGCCGTGCGCGAGGGCCAGTTGCGCTCCGCCGGCCGGCTCGCCGCCGAGTTCGCGCACCAGATCAAGAACCCGCTCGCCATCATCAACAATGCCGCCTTCTCCCTCCACCGCGCGTTGAAAGACGCCAAGCCCGAAACCCTCAAGCCTGTCGAAATCATTCAGGAGGAAGTCGCGCACGCCGACCAGATCATCACGCAAATCATGGGCTACGCGCAATTGAGCGAGGGCCGCGTCGAAAAACTCGACGTGGTCGAGGAACTTGATCGCGCCCTCGAACAGGTTTTCCCGGCCGCCGTTCTCGTGGGGATCCGGGTTCATCGCCAATACGCTTCGAGCTTTCCGCCCCTGCTCATGCAACGCCGGCATCTTTCCGAGACGCTGGTGAACGTGCTGCAAAACGCGCGTGAGGCGCTTGATGGCCGGGGCAACGTCCAGGTCACCGCGGCGTGTCTCAGCGATTATTCCGTGGAAATCACCGTCCAAGACGATGGCCCGGGCGTCGCGTCCGATAAAACGGAAAAGATATTTGAAGCCTATTACACCACCAAACCGCGCGGCACCGGCCTGGGCCTGGCGATGGTCAAACATAACGTCGAACTTTACGGCGGCACGGTGCGCGTTGAATCCGGGCTTGGAAACGGCGCCAAATTCGTTTTACTCTTCCCCGCCAAAACCTTGTTGAAATTCGGCTAATGAGCGTGCCCCTGCCACCCGTGCTCGTCGTGGATGATGAGAAGAACATGCGCCTGTCGCTGCAAACCGTGCTGGGCGACGAGGGCTACGCCGTCCGGGCCGTTGAGTCGGCGGAGGAAGGTTTGAGTCTGCTGGCGCACGAGGAATTCTTCATGGTCATCACGGACGCGCGGCTCGGCGGAATGAGCGGTTATGAATTGCTCGGCAAAATCCATCAGCAATGGCCCGACCTGCCCCCGCTGATGATCACGGCCTATGCCACGCCCAAGCTCGCCGTCGAAGCCATCAAGGCCGGCGCGCTGGACTACCTCGCGAAGCCGTTCGCGCCCGAGGAGTTGCTCCACGCCGTCGCGCGCTGTGCCGAGCGGTATCGCCTGCTCAGGGAAAACACCGCGCTCCGCGCCCGCGCAGGCGAGGTTTATAAACTTGAGCACATCGTTGGCGATTCCCCGGCCATGCGCGAGTTGCGCCAACTGATCCAAACCGTCGCGCCCACGGATACGCGGGTGCTGATTCTCGGTGCGAGCGGCACCGGCAAGGAACTCGTCGCCGGCGCTTTGCACAGCCTGAGTCACCGTCGCCAGGCCGGTTACGTCCGGCTCAATTGCGCCGCGATTCCCGAAACCCTCTTGGAAAGCGAATTGTTCGGGCATGAGAAAGGCGCGTTCACCGGCGCTCTCCGGCAAAAACCCGGGCGCGTCGAGGAAGCCGACGGCGGCACACTGTTTCTCGACGAGATCGCGGACATGAGCCGACCGTTGCAGGCCAAGTTGCTGCGGTTCCTCGAAGACGGCACGTTCACGCGCGTCGGCGGCACGCAGGAATTGCGCGTCAACGTCCGGCTCATCGCCGCCACCAACCGCGACATCGTCAAGGCCATCGCCGAGGATCAATTCCGCGAAGACTTGTTTCACCGGCTCAACGTCGTGCAAATGCGCCTGGCGCCGTTGCGCGAGCGTGGCGACGATGTCTTGCTGCTGGCTGCACATTTCCTCAAAATGTTTGGGGCGACGATGAACCGGAACGTGAAAGCCATTTCCCGGACGGCCCGGCAAAAACTCCTGGCGCACCAGTGGCCCGGCAACGTGCGCGAGTTGCGCAACGTCATTGAGCGCGCGCTGATCCTGGAAACCACGCGCGAAATCCAGCCCGCGAGCCTGCCGGATTTTCAGCTCGAAGCCCGCCTGCACAAGACGATCCCGCCCAGCGGGACCACGGGCGACGAGACGCTGGACGAGATCGTGGCCAACTTTGAGCGCGACCTCATCACCCGGACGCTCGCACAAAATCATTTCAGCCTGACCCGGAGCGCCGAGCGGCTCAAACTCAGCCGCCACGCTTTGCGCTATCGCATGCAACGCCTCAATATCGCTACGCCCGCCGATGGCGAAGAAGACTCGGCTGAACCTGCCGGCCCGCCGAGCCGGGATGTATGAGAGCCTTGCTGCTATGGAGTTTGTCGGACCCGGACGATCCATTGCCCGACGTGGGTACGATGAGTGCCGCCATGCGTGAGCACCTGATTCTCTTGGGGGCCATTGTTTTCGTGCTGGCCGTGCTGACCATCGGAATCATGCTTCTCCGACGCCATAAGCGGCAGCGCTCCAAACGGCATAAGCACTCCCGGCATCGTCGCCCGTTTCGTCGTGCCGCCGCCGGCTTGGCCGAATTCAAGCAGATGATCCACAAGAAGCCGCGTCGTCGCCACCACGAGCCCTGGCCACGCAACCCGACGCTGGCCGAAACCGGCGGGTTGCCACCCGTGCGATCCGACGACGAACCGCTTCAACCGCCGCAACCCGGGCCACTACCCCAATAGCGGCCATGCACCAAAGCCGCGCGATCACCCGCAAGAGCGCCTCCAACCTCGCGCTCGCCTTTGTGCTGTTGCCCAAGCCCAAGCGCGACGCCATGTCCGCGCTGTATGCCTTCTGCCGCGAAGTGGATGACGTGGCGGATGACGAGTCCGCACCCGTTGAGCAACGCCGGGCGCAACTCGCCGCGTGGCGCGAGGATGTGCGCCGCGCCTGCACGATGGGCCAATCGCCGGAGTTTGCCGTGAACCGCGAACTGCAGCCGGTCATTCAGCAATTCCGCCTGCCGTTCGAGCTTTTCGACGAACTGATCAAGGGTGTCGAAATGGACCTCGACATCAAGCGCTACGAAAATTACGAACCACTGGAACTCTACTGCTACCGGGTGGCGTCGGTGGTCGGCCTGTTGAGCATCGAAATCTTCGGCTACAAAAATCCCGCCTGCCTCGACTACGCGATTTATCTCGGCAAGGCGCTGCAACTCACCAACATCTTGCGCGACGTGCGCACCGATGCCGAGCGCGGACGCATTTACCTGCCTCAGTCCGAACTGGCGCGCTTCAAAGTGTTGCCGGACGACATCCTGCGGCACGAATACTCGGAGCGTTTCGCCCAACTTGCTGCGGGCGTCGCCAGTCGCGCGCGGAATTTCTACCGGCTCGCCTGCGAGACGTTGCCCGCCGAAGACCGCCGCGCCATGGTCGCCGCCGAGTTGATGGGCTCGGTTTATTGGCGGCTGTTGCAGAAACTCGAGGCGAAGCAATTCAATGTCTTTGGTCCGGAGCCAACACGGCTGGGCAAGGCGCATAAGCTCGGTTTGATCCTGCGCGCCTGGTTGCGTTTCGCATCCGGCGCGATGTCGCCGAATTATGGCACGCCCTGATTCCGTGCGCCGCCTCATCGTCAACGCGGACGATTTTGGCCGCTCGCCGTCCATCAACGCCGCCGTCATCCGGGCACACCGCGAGGGCATTCTCACCAGTGCCAGCCTGATGGTGAACGAGCCAGCCTTGGCCGCGGCGGTTGAATTGGCGAAACAGAATCCGAAACTGGGGGTGGGCCTGCATCTGACGTTGCTGTGCGGACACTCGGCTTTGCCGTCGGAAAAAATTCCCGGCCTCGTCAATGCGCAACGCGAATTCAGCGATGGCCCGGCCGGCGTCGGCTTCCGCTATTTCTTTCACTCCGGCCTGCGCGAGCAACTGCGCGCCGAAATCCACGAACAATTCGCCCGTTTCCGCGCCACGGGCCTGCCGCTCGACCATGTGAACGGCCACCTGCACCTCCACCTGCATCCGACCGTGTTCCGAATCTTGATGGCGGACGCGGAACAACTCGGCATCCGCCACCTGCGTTTGACTCGCGAACCGTTCTGGCTCGACGCGCATCTGGCGGCGGGCCGGCGTTTGTATCGTTCCGTTCACGCGGCGTTTTTCTTTGTCCTGGCATGGTTCGCACAATCGCGGCTTCGCCGCCAAGGAATTCGCCATACCCAAAGAGTTTTCGGCCTTCTTGAAAATGACCGCGTGGACGAAGCCTACGTTTTGAAACTATTGAACGTGCTGCCACCCGGCGATTCGGAGCTTTACTCACATCCGTCGCTCGACAAGTTTAAGCACGAGTTCGATGCGCTCGTGAGTCCACGCGTGAAGGCGTTCGTGGAAAAAACCGGCATCCAACTTATTCGTTACCAGGATTTGTAACATGACCAAAGTTCTCATCGTCCTGATCCTCGCGCTCGTCGTCGAAGCAGTGGGCGTCGTTTTCTTGAGCAAGGGCTTGAAGCAAATCGGCGAGGTGCAAACCATCAGCGCCCGGGAAATCGGTCGCATCATCGCCAAAGGCGCGACGAACGCCAGCGTGTTGTTCGGCGTGGCGCTGGAAACCGCGTTCTTCGCCATCGCGGCAAAATTCTTTTTGAAAGAGGAAGTGTCGGTGATGCGTTGGGCGGGCGTGGCGTTAATCGTGTTTGGTGCCATGTTGGTGAGCTATAGTGAAAAGGCGAAGTCAAAACCGGCGGAAGCCTCGCCCACCAACGAAGCGCCGGTCTCCAGATCGGCCCGTTGAACTCGTAGCCGCCGACGTCAGCCAGCGCAAACGTCAATCCAGATCAGCGCCGACTGACGTCGCCGGCTACACGGCCTTGACCAACACCTCGGCTAACCGCTCCGCCGCGAACTTGCAGTTCTTCTGTAATCGCCACAGCGCAGGTATTTTTCCCGGCGACTTCGCGATGACCCAAGCCAGCTTGGCGTAATTCAAACTCAAGTCCGCGTCGGAGAGCTCGTTGAAATCCAACGGCAAGTCCTCACCCGCCGTGTCCGAAATCGCGCGCACCGTCGCGCAGGGAATTCCGCGCTCGCGGCAGACCGCGTGAATCGCCCCCGACTCCATTTCCACCGCATCCGCGCCGCTAGTTCGCCGCAATTCCTGTTTTTCCGCTGCGGTCACCGCGATGCGTGTGGCGCAGAAAAATTTCGCGGATTTCGCGCCAGCGGCCACCAGCTTTTCGTAGCAGCTGACGTAAGGAGGCTCTGATTGATCGCCGCCCGTCGATTGCCGATTGCCGATTCCAGTTTGAGTCTCGTTGCCTCCGCTGCTCCCGGGAAAAAGTTCAAAAGCGACGTCGCCAAGTTTCAAATCTGGATCCAGTCCGCCAGCGAAGCCACAAGTCAGCACCAGATTCGGTGGGGCGCTCGCCCCACCAGCTAGAAATCCGCGCAAGGATTTTTCGGCGTTCCGGCGGCCGATGCCGGTGAGGAGAATCGAAATCCCAGACTTGCCCGCAGAGATTTTCTGGAAGGGCGCGGCTTCCTCTTTCAAGGCGAAGCAAATCAGGACGGACATCGTGATTAACGCAGAGTGTCCAGCAACTGCTGACGCTGCAAACCTTTGTGGGCGCTCACGGCGCGCACGATGCTGTTCAGCGTACCGACACGGAGCGGATTGTGGTTGGGCACGGAAAGCCGTTGGTGAGACGGCGCGTCAGTTTGCAGAATGATATGGCTGCCTTCCTGATGAATGACGCGGTAATCCCAGTCACGGCACAGGACTTTGACCCGTTGCGCGCCGCTAAAGTCGCGCGGGATTTTCATGCGCCGGCCAGAACTTCGTCACGCACGAGGTGCAAGCGGACGCAGCGCGGGGTTTGGGGCTGGTCGGGGAAAAAACCGCGCACGGCTTCCTGGACATTTTTGCGCACGTTATCCCAGGTGTCGCCCTGCGTGAAGATGTTCTCAGTCAGACATTCGGCACAGAAACCGCCGTCCTCTTCCTGTGTCACTTCAAACACCAGTTCTTTCATGGCGTCAAACTACGGCGACGGCGTTCTCCCCGCAAGCGCTGACTGGCCGGTATTCCGATGACCGATACCGGTAACTCGCATATTTCACAAATTTTATGCGGAGCGCCGGTCTGTGACCGGCTTTGCG
>JALOTT010000448.1 GCA_025457745.1 Verrucomicrobiota bacterium | reverse complement strand
CATGAGATACGGCATCAACACATATCTGTTCACCTCACCGTTCACCAACCAGAGCACAAAATTCTTCGCCCAGTTCAAGCAATGGGGCTTTGATTCCATCGAGATTCCCATCGAGGACCCGGCGCATATTGATCCGGCGCTGGTGAAACACGAACTGGACCGGCACGGGCTGGTTTGCGGGTCGGTGTGCGCCTGCCTGGGGCCGGATCGTGATTTGCGCGGCACCCGCGAGGCGCAAAAGACCGGCCTCGCCTACCTGATGAAGATCGTGGATCAGGCCGTCGCCTTGGGTGCCGATTCCGTCGTTGGCCCGGTGTATTCCGCCGTGGGCCGCGCGGACGCAGTCCCGCCCACTCAGCACAAGCAGCAATGGAAAACCGTCGTCAAGAACCTCAAGCTGCTTTGCAAACATGCCGAGAAGCGCGGCATCCTGATCTGCCTCGAACCGTTGAATCGCTTTGAGACCGACTTCATCAACACCTGCGATCAGGCGCTCAAAATGCTCAAGGCCGTCGGCAGCCCGGCGCTGAAGCTGCACCTCGACACGTTTCATATGAATATCGAGGAGAAATGCCAGGGCGACGCCATTCGCAAGGCCGGCAAGAAGCTCGCACACTTCCACGCCTGCGGCAGCGACCGCGGCACGCCGGGCAACGACCACATCAATTGGGACTGCATCGCCAAGGCGCTCGAGGAAATCGATTACGATGGCGACGTGGTGATCGAGTCCTTCACCACGGACGTGAAGATGATCGCCAAGGCGGCGGCCATCTGGCGCAAGATGGAGCCGACGCGGAACGAAATCGCGGTGAAGGGTCTGAAGTTCCTGCACAGACAACTGGGCGCTTCCACCGCCGGCAAGTGCTGCTGCTGTTCGTGCTGAATGAAACGCCGGCTCGCATCGTCGGAATCGCAGCGAAGAACCCTTTGGCGAAAACCATGAAGATGAAAACCACAATTCGAACCCTCGCTTGGGCCGCCGGCATTCTGCTCACGGCGCAATCACTTCGGGCGGCGGAAGTCGAGGCCGGCTTCCGGTCGCTGTTCAACGGCAAAGACCTGACCGGCTGGAACGGCAATCCGGCGCTGTGGTCGGTCAAGGACGGGGCCATCACTGGCGTCACCACGGCGGACCCGAAGCTCATGCACAACACCTTCCTCGTGTGGACCGAGGGCACGACCGAGGACTTCGAGTTGCGGCTCTCCTATCGCATGGTCGGCGGCAACTCCGGCATTCAATACCGCAGCAAGGTGGCCGAGCAGGGTGCGTTTGGCCCCATCGTCGTCGGTTACCAGGCGGACTTCGAGGCCGGCAAGACCTACAGCGGCATCCTGTACGAGGAACGCGGCCGCGGCATCCTGGCGCTGCGCGGCGAGAAAGTTGTGCTCAAGGCTGACCCGGCTGACGCAAAGAAGTTCAAGAAAGAAGTCGTCGGCTCGCTCGGCAAGTCCGAGGACATCCAAGCCAAGATCAAGAACGAGGATTGGAACGACTACGTCATCATCGCCCAAGGCAATCACCTCCAGCACTTCATCAACGGCATGCAGACGGTGGACGTGATTGACGAGCACGAAGCTGGTGCGGCCAAGTCCGGCGTGCTGGCGCTGCAAATCCACGTCGGCCCGCCCATGACGGTTCAGTTCAAAGATATCCGGCTGAAGAAACTGAGTGGCGCCGCCGGCACTGACCTGGAGCGGCTGCAAGGGCGTTGGACGCCAGCCCGCATGGTCCGCAACGGTGAGTCCGTGCCGGTCGCCGATCTCGCGAACATGAAGCTGACCATCGATGGAAACCGTTTCTCGCTGGAAGCCGATGAACCGGCGGAAGGCACTTTCAAGCTCGCCAGCGGCACCACGCCCCAAGCGATGGATGTCACCCTCTCTGATGGTCAGGGTGTCAGCGCCATCTACGAAATCAGCGACGGCACTGTGACGATCTGCCATGCGCGCGAAGGCGGCGTGCGCCCCACGGCCTTCAAAGCGGATGCCGACTCCGGTCAGGTGCTGACGGTTTGGCGCAAGGCCAAGCTGACGGATTTGAAGCTGATGCAAGGCACGTGGCGCGCGGAGTCGCTGGTGCGAGATGGGCAGGCGATTCCCAAGAGCGATCTGTCCGGCATGCGCGTGCGGGTGGAGGGCAACCGCTTCTTCATTGAAGGCGATGCTGAAGCCAGCGAAGGGACGTTTGAACTGGTTGAAGGCACATCCCCCAAGGCCATGAATGTGACGACCACCGGCGGCGACCTCGCCCGCGCGATTTACGAAGTGGCCGAGGACACGTTGAAAGTCTGCTACGCCGCCGATGGTGGCTCGCGGCCGTCGGAATTCAAATCCGGGGAATACTCCGGCCGGGTGCTTGCGGTTTACCGAAAACCCCCACCCACCCGCTAACTCATGAGAACCCCCCTTGCACTCAGTTTGCTCTGCGCGACGACGTTGGTTTCCGGCGCGGCCGACAAGCAGGTTGTTTTCATTGCCGGTCGGCCCAGCCACGGCCCCGGCGAGCACGAGCATCGGGCCGGCTGCCTGTTGTTGAAATCGTGCCTCGACAAAGTGCCGGGCATCCGCGCGGAGGTTTACACGAACGGCTGGCCGGACAATCCGGACGCGGCCCTTGCGGGCGCCGACGCGGTGGTGATCTACAGTGACGGCGGCGGCGGCCACCCGTTCTTGCAGAGCGGCCATTTGAAAACCATCGGCACGCTGATGGATAAGGGCGCAGGTCTTGCCGCGCTTCACTACGCCTGCGAGCCGACGAAGGAGAACGGCCAGAAGGAATTTCTCGACTGGATTGGCGGCGCGTTTGAAATCAACTGGTCAGTGAACCCGCGCTGGGACGCGGATTTCAAAGCGTTCCCCAAACATCCCATCACGCGCGGCGTGTCGCCGTTCCAGCTTCGCGACGAGTGGTATTTCTATATGCGCTTCCGCGACGGGATGCAGGGCGTGACGCCCATCCTGAGCGCCGTGGCGCCGGAAAGCACGATGAGCCGGAAGGACGGCCCGCACGAAGGCAATCCCGCCGTGCGCGAGTCGGTGAAGCGCGGCGAACCGCAGCACGTGGCGTGGGTCGCGGAGCGCGCCAATGGCGGACGCGGCTTCGGTTTCACCGGCGGGCATTTCCACAAGAATTGGGGTGACGACCAGTTCCGCAAGGTGGTCCTCAACGCGATTCTCTGGGTGGCAAAGGTGGAAGTGCCCAAAGGCGGCGTAAAGTCGCAGGTTACCGCGGATCAGATGAAACAGAATCTGGACGCAAAGGGCGAAAAGAAGCTGAAGCAGCCGTAGCACAGACATCTTGTCTGTGACTGGAGTTTGGCTCTCGACTAGATGAGGTCTATGCGGGTTTCATTTTTTTGTTGCAGTATCTAGTTATATGACTAGATACTACCCGCTATGAGCTACCC
>JALOTT010000447.1 GCA_025457745.1 Verrucomicrobiota bacterium | reverse complement strand
ATCAGAACGATTTCCCAGCCACCGAGGAATGCTGCAAACATTGTATTCATAAACACTGTTCTAGTTGTCTTAAAGTTAAGCCGGAGAGCGCGCCGAGTAAAGGCCAAAACTCCCCGTTGGAGTCCACGCTTTAGCGTGTTCCCGCGCCGGAGACGCCTGAAGGCTGGCCTCCAACTATCACTTCGGGTGCAACACCACAAACTCGCCGCGGCGATTCTGCTTCCACGCCGATTCGTCGTGGCCCATCGCCACCGGCTTGTCTTCGCCGAAGCTCAACGTGCGGATGCGATCCGGGTCAACGCCCTGCTTGGCCAGCGCTTCGCGCAACGCCAGCGCACGACGTTCGCCCAGTGAACGATTGTATTCCTCCGTGCCGCGCTCGTCACAATGACCCTCAATGAGGAGCTTGTCTGCCGAGTTGGATTTCAACGCGGCGGCCACGGCGGCCACGTTCGACTTCTCGCCCGACTTTACCGTCGCGCTGTCGTAGTCGAAGTGGACCGTATGCGCGGCCAGCGCAGGCCGATCCATGATCATTCCTTCAAAGTCACGCGGGTCGGCTGTAGGACCGCCGCCGAATTTGACTTCTTCACCGTCTTTGATCTTTCCGCCTTCTCCTGGCGCCGGTTGTTCGTCTCGAGGCGACCCGACTCGTTGTCCGGGCAATTGGGTGACATTAACGGGTTTCTTTTTGCAACCGGTTGCCGCCATCGTTATCGCCAGCGCGCCAACCAGCAGGTAGGTCAGTTTATTTGATTTCATTTTTCGATTCTTTCTTGGGAAGGGCTATTTCGCCCAACTGGGTTGTGAATTGCTTCCCGAAATACGGGAGACATCTTTGACTTGTTTCGTGGGCACGTCAAGCAAGGAAAGACGACGGCTGCCGCCGCTGCGGCGCGCGAAAACGACCGTGCGCGAATTCGGCGACCAGGACGGGTCTTCCCCGCTCACCAGCACCGTGGCCGTGCCTCCTGCCGCCGGCACCACGCAGATTTCAAAACCGCCCATCTGCGCCGTGAACACGATCCATTTCCCGTCCGGCGACCAGTCCGGCTCGGAAGGGTTCGAGACCCCGCTCGTCGAGAGGCGCTGAACCGGCCCGCCTGACGCGGACACTTTGCACAGCGACCGTCGCTCATTGATCTTCGTGGCGAAACAAATCCATTGGTTGTCCGGCGACCAGCACGGCGACGACTCGTCCTCGCGCGTCGTCGTCAACTGTTTCAAGTTGCCGCCCCCGGCGTCCATGACGAAAACGTCCGGGCTGCCGCTCTTGCTCAAAATCATCGCCACCCGCCGTCCGTCCGGCGACGGCGCGGCGCTGGTGTTCAATCCGGAATAACGCGCGATGGCCTGCCGCTGGCCCGTGCTCAAGTCGTGCAGAAAAATGTCGGGATTGCCGAGCCGGTAGGACGTGTAGCAAAGCGCCAGTCGTCCATGCACCCACGAGGGCGCCGCCACGATGGCGTTATCGTGCGTGATGGCCTGCGCGTTGTGGCCGTCGAAATCCGCGATGTAAATCTCGCTGTTCGCGCCGGTGTCCACCTTGAAGGCGATCTTTTTGGCCGGGTCAAGGCCCTTGCGCCCGATCGCAAGGAGAAAATCTTCCACGAACGCGTGCGCCTGCCGCCGCAACGACGCCCCCGTGTAGCTCTGGTTCACGAGCGTGGACTTGTTGAACCGATCCGTCGCGCGGCCGACCAAGTTGCCATTGTTGCTGCCGCTGATGAGATACTGCGCAATGTCCGGCGTGGTGAAGCTGAAACCCTGCACGTAGAGGTCGAACTGAATCACCTCCGCCGCTTCGCCGGTAAAGCCACTCAGTGAGACGGGAATGGGTTTGGTGTTGCCAGGTTGAATGTTCTCGATGATTTCAATTTGCGCGGTGGCTAAATAGCCGCCACCAATCATCCCAAGTGCAACCACTGTCAGTCTTAAATTCATATGCTTCTTCATCCGGCAAGAGCGGGTGTGTTGACTCTCAAAGTAATTTCCACGGTTCGCTCGCTGTCTTTGCTGCCCTCTGGAATAGGTGCGGCCTTCTTAACTCGTTCCAGCAATGATTGGACCGACTTGTCCACCAGCGGCTTTCCAGATGCCTGTACGATCCGCGCTGAAACCACGGTGCCATCCCGGGCAATGGTCACTTTGACTTTAACGAAGGTGTTTGCGTCTGTCGCGCCGTCCGGCACAGTTCCGGCCCAAGCGTTCGCATAAACGGTCTTCACCGCTTGAAAAAAGTCGGCGTAGGTCGGCCCGCCACCACCGGGGCCATATATCTCAACGGTGGTGCCGGAAGAAAGCCCTTCGCGAAGATTGTGAAGCGTGCGGTTGAAGATTTCACGCCGTTTCGCGGTTGCGCGCGCGTCCACGTCAGCGTCCGGGGACGACGACGTGGTTCGCGACCGTGTAACCAGCTTCGTGCTGACTTGCGGCATGCGAGGTTTCTTTTCGACCGGTTCCAGCGATGGCTCGGGTGGCCGGACAATTTCCTTCACCGATTGCGGTTGCGACTGCGGTGCCGGGGGTGCGACCTGTGGCTGCGGTGCCGGCGGTTGGGGTTGCGGCGCCGGCAGCGGTGGCTTCGCGGTCGGACTTCCACCGCCGGAGAGCGCGGCATCAATCGTCTTCATCGGCACGAAATCCAGCAGCGGCAAGCTGTCCGGTTTGTCCGCAGACGACAGGAACGCCGGACCGACGAACAAAATCACCAGCAGCAAGAGGTGAAAGCCCGTAGCGGCGACGAAACATTTTTTTTGTAGCCGGTTCATCGGTTGCCGGGTGGTTCGGTGCGCAGCGAGAAGCGCGTGATGCCGTTGCGTTGGCAGCGGTCAATCACCGCATACAAATCCTTGTTTCGCCCCATCTCGTCGGCGCGGATATAAACGACGGTGTTCGGATTGGCCTTGAACGCCTGGATCAAAGTCGTCTCCAACTGCGCCAGCGTCATCTTTCGCCGGTCCAGCAGGTAAGTCCCCTGCGGGCTGATTTCGACCGTCCGAATGTCGCGCTTGTCAAGGTTTCTGTCCGGCTGGCCGCCCGGGGGCAGCTTCAGGTTCATGGCCTGTTCCAGCAACGGCGTGGTGATGACGAAGATGATCAACAGCACGAACGCCAGGTCCAGCAGCGGCGTGATGTTGATTTCGCTCAGGGTCACCAGATGGCTGCGTTGTGAGAATCTTCGCATTATTTCCGTGATTCGTGATTCGTGACTGGGAATTCGCCCCTTACACAGTTCGACCGTCAGGACGCGCAGGTTGTGCACCAGCCAATTGTAACCAAACATTGAGGGAATCGCCACCAACAATCCCGCGACCGTGGTGATGAGCGCCGCCGACACGCCCGGCGCCATCGCGGCCATCGTGGCGCTGCCTTGCTGCGCGATGTGCCCGAACGTGCTCATCACGCCCCACACCGTGCCAAGCAATCCGAGAAACGGCGCGCCGCTCACCGCAATCGCCAGCAGGATGAGCCCGGACTCCAGTTTCAACGACTCCTGCGCCACGGCATTTTCCATCAGACGCTTCACGTGCTCCATGCCTTTAAGCGAAACGAACCGCTTGCGACTGGCATCCGGATTTTTCAGGCGCGCGTCCAGCTCCAGGCTGCTGGCTTGATAAACCATGAACAGCGGACAGCCTTCCGCCTGCAACCGACGG
>JALOTT010000082.1 GCA_025457745.1 Verrucomicrobiota bacterium | reverse complement strand
GCCGTCGGAATTTTTAGCGCGCATGAAACCCGTCTTGGCATCGAAATACTGGCGGTAGTAGCCGGCGCGCTTGAAATACTCCTTCACCACTTCTTCGCGGCCAGGACTCTTGGCCAACGTGGCGATGGTCCAGTCATTGTAGGCGAACTCCAGCGCCTTGGAAACCGATTTGCGCTCGAGATCGGCCGGAATAAAACCCTTGGTGGCGTTGTAGAGTTTCGCCTTCGGCATGAGCTTGGCGCGGACAACGTCCGAATTGTAGGGAATGGGTTTCTGATCATCATACACGGAGGAAAAGACCACCGCTTCCATGGCTTTCTCCAGATCATAATCGCGCAGTCCCTTGGCGTAGGCATCCACGATCACCGGCACGGCGTGATAGCCGATCATGCAGCCGGTGTAGTTGGCGGCCAGCTCCCACATCGGCAGGATGCCGCCTTCATCATACTTGCGGAGCAGCGAGCGAATCCACGCCTGATCCAGCTCGGGATTGATGATCGTGTAAAGCGGATGCTGCGCGCGGAACGTGTCCCACAGCGAGAAGACCGTGTAGTTCGTGTAGCCCGTGTCCTGATGAATCTTCTGGTCCATGCCGCGATACCGACCATCCACATCACTGGACAAATTGGGGCAGATGGCGGTGTGGTACAGCGCCGTGGCAAAGACCTTCTGCTGCTCAGGCGTGCCGCCTTTAACCTGAATCCGGTTCACCTGTTCCGCCCAAGCCGCAGCCGCTTGCTTCACCACGCCGTCGAAATCCCATGCGGGCACTTCCGCTGTCAGATTCTTCTTCGCGCCGGCGCAATCCACCGGGCTGATGCCGACCTTGACCAGCACCGTCTCGGCATCCGCCGTGGCAAAGTTCAGCCGCGCCTTGACGTTCTTGCCGGTGACGGAGGACTTCCCTGGCTGCAAAGCGTCATTCACAAACAGTTCGGCGGTGAACGGCTTGGATAATTCGGCATGAAAGTAGATCCAGCGATTTTCCGCCCAGCCGCGCATGTGCCGCCAGCCGGCGATTTCGCGATCGTTGATGACCTTGATCTCCGCCTCCAACGTCTGGCGATTCTGGATGCTGTGTTTCAGGTCCACGACCAACCCCGCTTTGGTTGCCTTCGGAAAAGTATAGCGATGCAGGCCCACTCGCGGTGTCGCCGACAACTCCGCCTTGATCTGGCAGCGATCCAGCAGGACGCGATAATAGCCAGGGGTGGCGAACTGATTTGTTTTGCTGAAGGCGGAGCGATAGCCGTAATCCGGTTCGTCGGGGGTTCCCGAACCGATGCCGACCTCGCCCGTGAAGGGCATCATGAGCACGTCGCCGTAATCGCCGATGCCCGTGCCGCTGAGATGCGTGTGACTGAAACCCCAGATTTCCGTGTCGGCATCATAGTAGCCGCCGCAGGCATCCCAGCCGCTGGTGCGGGTGTCCGGGCTTAACTGC
Organism: Verrucomicrobiota bacterium; assembly: GCA_025457745.1. GTDB lineage: Bacteria > Verrucomicrobiota > Verrucomicrobiia > Limisphaerales > JADLHS01 > JALOTT01. The sequence continues at coordinate 11,963 of JALOTT010000082.1, read as the reverse complement.
ACCATGCCAAACGGCGTGGTGGCTCCGGGAAAAGTGTGGCCGTGAAATCCCGTTCCGATGAAGGGATCAACTTGCTGCAAGCGTTCCTCAGCGGTCGTTTCCGCCATCAGGTTTGAGCCGCTCGTAGCTAGGAACACGAGGAGCGGTAAGAGATAACAATAGTTCTTCAATGTCTGTTGCATATTGGTCAGTTGGTTTCGTTAAGTGTTTTCAAAAGGTTCTTCAATAGCCGGCCCGCGATGGGATCCCGGTCCTTGGCGGCGAGCACCATTTCGCTCGCCATGATTTTGCCCTGGCCGAGCTGGATCTCCACCAACGGAGCTCCGGCGAGTTTAAAGAACTCCTTACTGTCCTCCGTCAAACACCGGCGAGTCCGGCACCACCATGCTGACGATTTCCCCTTTGGTCGCGCGATAACGCTTCACCTGCTCAGGCAGAAAACGGCACAGCGCCTCTCCGGGCTGCAAGAGCAGGAGGCGCCCGCCGGCTTGCACAAAAGTCTTCAAGCTTGCGGCCCCATTCGGAACATCCAGCGCCGCCTTAAGATCCCCGACAACCAGCAATTTGACGCCGGATAAATTATCCAGAAGTGCCTTCTTCGTCGGCAATCCCGTCAGGGTGGCCGCGGATCTGCCGAAGGGGTCGAAGACCGCCACCGGTTGCGTCACGTGGGATGCGGCCCATTCCGGCGTGGCCAGGATTAGGTCGTAATCGTTCTTGCTCAGCGTGCGTGACCCGGTCGCGAGCGTGAGCACCAGCTTGGCGTTGGTCTTCGGGCTGGGCAGCTTCGCGGGCATCTGGAAATCCACGTTAAGCCAGTGGTTGGAGTAATAGCCCACGGCGGGAACCGGCACGTGGCCCTGCGCGAGGACCGACGAGCCCGCGCGGATTTCCCAAGTCAAGGTCGCGGCGGGGGTGGCTTGGTAATCCTCCGCATCGTTGACCACGCAGACCCGGCGGGTCACTTGAGCGCCCGCGTAGAAGTGCCGGCCATACAGTTCCGCGCTCAGGAGCACAGGTTGCATGGCTTTGCCGATTGCGTAATAGGCCGGCATCGGGCGGATCTCAGCGGGTTTCCAGACATTCGCGAACCAGGTGAGATAGGCAAAGGGCATGAGGCCGGCGCATTCATCGCGCGAGGTGCGTCGGATGACCTCGGTGAGTTCCTTGGTCATGAAGGCCTGACGAGTCAGGAAGATCGCCGGATCGTTTTGCTCAAAGGCATAGTTGCCCACGAGCGCCTGCGGCACATAGCGATGGTAAATATAGGAACGCGAGGCCCAGCCATCCTGGCGCGGGTAACCCGTGGAAAGTTCCTGACTGATCAAAGGACGGCCCGGCGTGCTATAGGTGCGGCCGAACTCGCCATTAAAGAAGGAATAGAAACTCGGTTCATACCAGCCGTTGTAGGCGTGGAGATCGTCAATGTCCCCGTCATCAAACCCCTTTGGCGCCACCACATCGCGATAGCTTTTCTGCGCCGTTTTCCGCAAATAGGCGGAATACGCCGAGATCGGACGGGTCGGATCCGTGCGCCGCATCGTTTTGATCGCGTCATCGAGAATCCGCCATTTGCGCTCCAGGCGCGGGGTGTTGTTCTCGTCGAATCGGGGAAAGTTCATCTCGTTGTTGACCGTCCACATCAGCACGGAGGGATGGTTGCGGTAGCGGCGGATGAGGCCGATCCATTCATCCTTCCAGATCTTGATCATCGCCGGTCCGGGAGGTTCGCCCTTGATCATCAGCCAAGGCCAGGTGCCTTCAAAGGAAACGCCCATGCCTACCTCGTCGGCCGCCTCAAGCCAGGTTTCGTTAAAGGGCATGCAAACCGTGCGCGTGGCCCAGATATTGCCTTCCCGCGATAGTTCGAAAAATCGGCGGGCCAGGGCCCCGTCATTCGGGCGCAGGCCGTTCGGAGTATGGTTGGCTCCCCGCAACCAATACGGTTTTCCATTCAAGAGGAAGCGGTTGCCATCCACGGTGAAGGTGCGGAAGCCGAAGCGAATTTCCTTGGTATCCAGCACCCGCCCGCCATCCGCCAGCTTCAGAACGATCTTGTAAAGGTTGGGGGTTTGCGGCGTCCACAGTTTCGGTGCCAGCTCCGGGGTGGCGATTTTGGCGGGGAACTTGCCATTCGCGGGAAGGTTGACCGCCACCGCTTGGCCGGCGTGCAGGATCAGGTTATCTTTCCAATCGCGAATCTCGTAGGATAAATCCGCCGACAGTGCGCGGGAGGAATCGTTGAGTATCTCCACCTCTGCCGTGGCTTGAGTGGTGGTGGTCTGCACAAAGACTTCACCGACTCGCGCCGGGTCCGTCACGACCAGTTTCACCGGCTGCCAAATGCCCGACGCATTGTTTTGCATGATGCCGTGCGGCATGGACTGGATCATTTCGTTGGTCACCTTCACGGTGACCGCCTCCGTCGCCATCGTATGCGCATCGGCGATTTCCTGCTCGAGATTGGCCACCACATGAACGGCCACCAAATTCTTGCCAGGCGTGAGGGCCGGCGTGATGTCGCAATCGATCGCTTGGAACATGCCGGCGTTGGAGGTGATTTTCTTCCCGTTCACCCAGACCTCGGAGATCTTCGCGACGGCGCCAAAAACCAGGCGGAAATGTTTGCCCTGGAGATCGGCGGGCAGATCGAGCGTTTGCCGATACCAAGCGCCTTCGGTCTTCTCCCAGTCGAAGGTCAGCGCATTCAGGCGATCCAATTCTTCCTGGGTGGCCACGTCGGAAGGCGAGCGGTAGGCGGCCGCGCCCCCGAGTTCCGGCCAACTGATCTCGCCGTGAAGCCAGTTAAGAGCGAAGGTCCAGAACGCCGGCACCGTCATGACGTGCCAGTTTTGGTCATCGCCGGCGCTCGTTGCCATGGCGGCATCCAACTGCCCGTCCGGCATAAACAACCAATTGCCGTCCAGGGAAAATTCTCCCCGGGTTTCGGGCAGGTTGGTAATGCGGATGGGTTGCCAGGCCGCACGCTGTTTCGCCCGCACCGCCTCCTTGTCCAACGGCGGCGGCCCGAACACCTTCTTGCCGACAGCCGCGAAAGCGACGAGATCTTCGCCCGCCAGCGGGCTTACCTTGAAGTCCGCAAACTCGGTCGGCAGCCATCCGCCCCCGAGCGCCACCCCGCCATTGTCCCATCCGCCCTGATCATCCGTGATGTTGATCCGCGGCAGTGTCTCATCGTTCAGATACACCTGAAAATGGCGTCCGACGGTGGCGACGCGGATGCGATACCATTTACCAGCTTCCGGTTTGAAATCCAGGGGCGCGAAACCGAGGTTGCGCGACCTTCCGTCCGCCGCATACCGGGCAAAGCTCAACTGCGGCTCGATCCCGCCACGCAAGCCGAAGACGTAGCGGTTCTCCCGATCTTTCACCCGCACCGCGCCCCAAATCTGCACCGGTTCGTTCGCCTGCACCGCGCGCGCGCGGAAGCTCAGTGTGCAGTCGCCGACCGGGTTGAGGTCCGCGACACTTCCGTTGGCAATCGTCACCGATTCCGCGGCGGTGACCACTTCGGCGCGGCCGAAGCTGCGCCACGCCCCTGCGAAGGATTTGGGCAACGACAGATCGCCGGCCTTGGCAATCGTGCCAACCATCAAAAGGGCCAGAAGGAGATAGGCGGAGGTTTTAATGACATGGCAGCGGAACGCGATGTCTGGGGATGTCAACGGAACGCATGGCTTATTACTTCGGTTTGTCATCATAGTTGGAGTCCTGATTTCGCCGGCTCGCAAAGTCTGCCAACGAACTGTTGGCATTGGATTCAGTTTGCATTCTGATTGATGGGCTGGTCCACGACCGTTGGCTTCGGGAAGTCGGCGGCATGCTCCCCGCCACGGCTGCGCAGACGTTTATTGTTGATGTCGCCCGCCGGCTGGTTGAGCGGGATTTCCATCCCGCCCAGTTGCTTCATCTCGGAGTAGAGCTTGTTCTCCAGTTCCTTGACCAGTTTCTTTTGGGTTGGATCATACAGGAGGTTGCGGCTTTCATCGGGATCGCTCTGCAGATCGTAAAGCTCGTCGGCATCCCACAGGCCGTAGTAGGTAATGTATTTGTAGCGCTCGCTACGCAGGGCAAAAATGGTCGGCGTCTGCGGGAAGTTCTTCTCCCAGTAATAAACGTAGAGGAAATCCTTGCGCCAAGGGATGGTCTTCCCCTCGGCCAGCGGCAGGAAACTGTCTCCATCCATGTGTGCCGGCTTCTTCAGGCCCATCGCTTCCATGACCGTCGGGGCGACGTCAATGTTGCCGACCATCTGGGTGACCACCGTGCCGCCTTTGATGAGCGCGGGGCATTGCACGAGCATCGGCACGCGCATGGACGGCTCGTAGGCCACACGTTTGTCAATCAGCCCGTGCTCGCCAAACATGAAGCCGTTGTCGCCCATGTAAACCACCAGCGTGTCGTCGTAAATGCCCATGTCCTTCAACTGCTGCAGCACGCGCCCGATGCTGTCGTCCACCGAGCAAAGCGTTTCGCAGTAGCGTTTGTAATAGCCCTCGATGTCGAGTTCGCTGTGATAGGGAAAATCCGTGCCGTGCCAGGAATTGCGCTGGTCGCGCAGCCAGCGGGGTTGCAGCAGGTTTGTCGGGGTGCTGGCCTCGGTCGCGGGGCGCTCGAACTTCAGGTCGCGAAACTTCCCGTCATACTTCGGCTCGGGTGTGAAGTTGGCATGCACAGCCTTGTGTGACAGGTAGAGGAAGAAAGGTTTCTCGGACGGCTTCTGCTGCTTCAGCCATTCGATGGCATAATCGGTCAGCTCGTGCGTGATGTAGCCTTTCTGTTTCACGCGTTTGCCGTCCACGTTGAGGGTGTAGTCCGGGGTCGGAGGGAAGTATTCGCCCTGGCCAATAAAGCTGACCCAGTGATCCCAGCCCGGCTGCGGCTCGTCGCTGACGCCGCCCATGTGCCACTTGCCGAGGAAACAGGTCGCGTAACTGGCCTTTTGCAAATACTGCGGAAAATAGACCGTGCCGGGCGGGATGGGGCGGTTGTTGTCAATCACCCGATGCCGAAAAGTGTAAAGCCCCGTGAGAATCGAGGCGCGGCTGGGTGAACACAGCGAGGTGGTCACCAACGCATTTTTCAGGTAAGCGCCATTGGCCGCCAGCGAATCCATGACCGGCGTCTTGGCGAATTGATGCCCCAAAAAGCTCATGGCGTCATAACGATGATCATCCGAAAGGATAAAAACGACGTTGCGCGGCTTCGCCCCGGCGATTTGCTCAGGCACAACTTCTTTGGGAACGGGAACAACAGCGGGCAAGCCAGTCGTGGAAGCCAGCAGCGCCAGCGCAACCAAAGGCAGGAGGAATAGTTTCATTTTTTTGCAGTTTTGACGCTTTCTCGGCTGGTGTTTCGGTAAAGCTCTATATCGGCCACCACTTCGCCGCGCAGGATTCTGCCAGCTTGTCCCGTGAGCCAGAGATAATGGTCATTGGGCACGCCTTCGTAACCCAGAAGCTTCGCCGGAGCCCCCACTTGCGGCAGCTTGCCCCAGTTGACGGCACTGATGTAGGCCGCCACCTTCAGTTCACTGTCCAACGCCGTTTGCCCAACGCTGGCGAGCAGCCCCTGCCAGGTGACTTCGCCGCAGGCGGCCATGTCGTTGAGCATGATCTTGCCATCGGTGAACTCTAGGCAGGTGGTTTGCGCGGCCGCGGCCAGCGTGTAGAGCCGTTTGGTTTTGCCCCCCAGCGCCGCTTGAAAAATCGGCAACACTTCGCCCCGGCCCATCGCCCCGATGTAGGTGGCGTCAATTTGCCCGGAGTAAATGTCATAAAGCGCGGCGACAAAGAGCGGGCCGTTCCCGCCGAACTTGTCGCCCAGATGCCGCACGGGATAGGAAGCGGCCACGCCCGCCGCCGCCGCCACCTTCGGGCCGAACTCGGCCATCGAGGGAGGTGATAGCAGGCGGACAAAGGTGTCAATGAAGCCGTCAAAACCGCACACGCCGGAGAGCCGGCCTGACACGGTGACGGCAGTCTTCGCCTTGAACTCCTCAATGACCGGGGCGAGCGATTGGACGTCACGATAGATTGCGTGGTTCATGTTGCTCATTCGCTGGCCAAGTTTTTCCGACCTATCCGATGTCCCACCGCGCCGTAAAACGCCACATACGCATACGCGATGAGCGGCACGATGAAGGAGAGCGGCAGGTTCTTGGTCACGTCGGCGACGAGGCCTTGGAGCGGCGGCAGAATCGCCCCGCCCAAAATCGCCATCGCCAGCAGTGACGACGCCTGGCTCTGCAAAACGCCCGCGCCTTCCAGCGCCAGCGAAAATGTACCGGACCAGCCGATCGAGATGAACAAACCAATCGCCACCCCGCACCGCATGGCCACCGGGCCACCGACGAGAATGGCGGTCAGCCGCAACCCCACCCCGGTGAGCGAGAAGATGGTCCGCGGGCGACCCGCCAAGCCCCGGCCAAACTGGAACAGCACCCAGCATAGGACGACGAACGGCAGATACAGCCGGAACACCGCCCAGTTCGCCCGGAACTGTTCGCCCCACAGCGCGAAGATGTCACCGAGGGATTTGCCTTGCCATGCTTCCATCGGACAGCTCTTTGCCGCCCGGAGCAGCAAGCAGGCAAGCAGCGGAATCACCACCAACAACAGCTGTTTTTTGGCTTTCATCATCTCGCTCAGTTCCACCGCGCAACCGCCCGACAACGAACGATTGTGCCAGGCTGGATCGTGAGGGTGCCGCCGTGTACAACGGTAACATCACCCGGGACATCCACAGTTCCCGACCAAGTGACAGCGCGGATATTTAGTGTTTTTCGTGGCTACGACCGAGGATGAAGTGAGAGCTTTTAGTTGGCAACCCAAATGATCGGCAAATGATCGGCACAATTTTAAAATATCGGCGCGGGCGGGTTGGAACTGGCGGCAATCGCTTCGCGCCGGACAACGCTCCGCTCCGCTGCGTTCTGCCGGTCAGGCGTTTTGGGTTGGCCTGAGTGGCGGCGGTGGGCAGGCTTTTGGATGAGCATGAACAACGAATTGCAGAAACATCATGCGTTACTTTTGGGCATTGGCAGCCCGTGGGAGGTTAAAACCGTGGAGCTGAAACTGGCGGAAAAGAAAGTTGAAATCGAGCTAGGCTGGCAATGGGGATCGGCACAGACTAGGCGCGCGGAGCGTATTCCACTTTGCTCAACCGCATTTCCTTCCTGATGAATTGAGCGAACTCCTTCGGGCTGATTTCGCCAGGCGTAGGACAGGCGTCGCGCCTGTCTCAAACTGAAAAATTCTCCACCCCAAGGCGCTGCCCCAGAAAAATCAGAGACAGGCGCGACGCGCTGTCCTACGGTTCACATGAGATCCCAGACGTTGAGTGTCCCGCATGGGGCGGGATTAAGCACGAACACGGCCTGATTGTTCACGTCGCGGCAACTCGTGATCGAGCCGGCGGCGGACTGGCCTTCGCAGATGAAGACCATTGTGCCCTTGCCCTTTTCCTTCTTCTTGTCGAAATGATTCTTGCAGTCCTTCAACTGCGGGATGCGCAACGTGATCGCCTTGGCGCGTTCGCGCGCGAGCTTCTTCACGTTCTGCAATTCCTTCCGCAACTCCTCGGTGTCCTTGACCTTCGCAGGGATGTTTTGGGAAAAACTGCTTTCCGCTCCGGCAACAGTCGCAATTGTGCGTGCCACTACGTTTGATTAAAAACCGGTTCGTGAGTTCAGCGTGCAGCCGGAGTCCCTTGTTCAAAGTGCGCGTGCCGTGCAGCCGAATCGGAAACGAGAGTGGGCGAGGGTCTGGAAAGTTTCAGCACGAGCTGCCCTTCGTTTTGGAAATAGAGAACTGAGTATTTACATCATGGAACGGCGCGTTTGACTGGTAGAGGCACAAGGCAACGAGGTCCATCTACAATCGGCGGATGGGGATGAGGTTTTGGTCGTTTCCCACAGTCAGATTGGACTGCCTCCTTCAAAATTGCCCGCGCTTCTGTGGGCGTGATCAAACGCTGCCTCTGAAATTGCGCAAGCACAACGATCATGCGGGTCACATACTCTCCGTGATTCCGCCACGGGCCATCGCAGGGGCAAAGCTCTTCAATGCGATCACCGATGGTGACGACCACTTGCCCTGCTTTGATTGGTGAATTGGCGCGCGTTTCGTAAGCCCACCCAAAAAGCTGTCCCGCAGCGACAGTTGCGTATTTGAAAATGTGAATCCACCCGTAGCGTGTCTTTCCAGCGGAGTCAAACCGCACTCCGATATAGGCGTCTATGTCCGATGTCGGCGAGCCGGAACTGATGCTCGCTGGTTGTTCGAGTCCACGAAGGTTGCTTCCCAGAACGGCGTAACCATAGATGTCGAGTTGGCGGTCGAACCATTGAAAGCCATTTGAGGAAGTCGAGTCCGGGCCGATGATGAAACCTGCGTTTAACAACACGACACCAGTGTTGGGGCCGAAATCGTCATAGCTGCGAGTTACCAGCAGACTGTTGCTCCCAAGCGGAATGATGTTGGCCCCGCTGGTATCTGAACATAGGATGTAATCTCCGACACCGTCGCCATCCACATCCAGGTTGTGACGTATCGCGTCGCCTCCCGGCCCGTAATAAACCGCTTGCACGGGTGTTGCGGAATTGATGGTGCCATTGGTTTTCCAGTTAGCCACCACACTTTGACCAGCGGGATCGCACGGAAAAGGTGACGTAAAAAAACACGGGCAATCCGCACAAGCAGTGATTGCCAACAACAGGAGTGCGAGGCTTGCGCCTCGCACCCCACAGTGGATTTCTTTTCCGGGACTCATGGCACTTGAACGACCCGATAAAATTGCGAAACACTCGCTGGATCAAACTGGATTCCCACAACTACGTTGGTGAGCCGGGCACTGAATTGCCCGCCGAGATTCTGCCAAAAGTTTGAACTGCTCACGGTGTTAACATACTGGACTTGATAAATTTGTCCAACGACGGAGGGCCAGCCAATCGCCAGCACGTTCGTCGAAACTTGGACAATCTGGTTGATAATGAGTGGCGGAGCGGCTTGTGGCACGGTTCCGCCGACTAACATTGAGACCCATTGTGGATTGCCCGATTGCAGAGTTCCTTTGTGCGTAACTCGTACGAGGTAAGTGCCATTGGTCGGGTTTGCAAGGTAGACTTGTTCGACGTTGTTCCGGGTGTCGTCACCGGTTGTTGCGGCGGCGGCGCGAGCGGGAGCGGTTTGGTTGGTCAGGTCTGGATTCAGCACCCACGGCAGGTTTGTCGTGCCGTTTGGACTGATTACGCGCAAGTCCAAATCGTTGACGAGCATCGTCTGTGTGTTGTCGAGGTTCGTTATCGCGTGATATGAAGGGCTGTATGGGTCGGCCCAGCAAATCGTGACGACGAGAGGATATGTTCCAGTGCTGACCACTGGAAATTCGGAAGAAGTGCCGTTAAACAGCAATACTTCCTTGACGAAGTTTTTCAAACCGTTCGTGGCGTTATTTGAGAGTAATGCCGCTGCTTTGGTTGTGTTCATCAATCCCCATCCGGTGCGGTAGCTTGGGCCGGCGTTGGTGGTGGCTTTGTCAGCGGTGTGAATCACCAACCCTTTGAGCGTCGAGGAAAGTGGTTCGTACGAATTCGGATGAAGTTGCTGGTAATGTTGCGCGAGCAGGTTCACGGAGCCGGCGACGCTTGGCGCCGAAAAACTTGTGCCGCTGAAAACTCCATAAGAAGCGTCATTGCTATAATTGCAAGTGACGATGTTCACGCCCGCGCCGACGACATCAGGTTTGATTCGGCCGTCATCCGTAGGTCCGCAAGAACTGAAAAACGCCCAAACGACATTGCTTGAGGTGGTGTAGCCGTTCGTCAGTGGATTTACCGCGCCGACGGTAAGAATGTTTTTTGCGGAAGCGATGTCTGAAATGGTGTCGTATCCCGCTGCATCGCCGTTCGGCGGATGCACCGTGTTGGTGCTGTATCTCGTGTTCTGAAGGTTGAACTCAAAATGCGTGAGGGGCTGCGAAGGCGGGGCGTTGCTGACCTCATTGCCCGCTGCCCAAACGCCGAGATAACTTAATGCGTTTTGCCCGTAAAGATCGAGTTGAGCCGCGTAAACCGTATAATTCCCGTATTTCGGATCCTGATTGGTGCTGATTTCGGAATTGCCGTACCAATACCAGCCGTCGGATTCGAGATACCAGCCCGATTTGTGGCCGTACGAATGATTCGAGAGCCGCATCCCGTTCGTGTTTATCTGATTTGGCATTTGCGAGAAATCATTGAGGTTGTTTCCCGCGTTCAACCTTCCGGCAAAGGACATTCCCTTGGCGGAATTGCTGACCCCGCCCGCAACCAAAGTTCCTGCCACGGCAGTTGAATGTTGATTCGACGCCGTATTCGATGGCAGCGCGAAAACACGGTTCGTGTGTTCGCGATGCGTGAGCCGAGGTTGGCCCTCGTCCCACATGAACAAGGTTCGGTTTGTGCCGTTCAGGTTCAGGCCGGTGCTGCCGCCCGGCCAAGTTTTGTCAGTGGCAATAGTTTGCGCGGCTTCCAAGTTGAAAGAACTCATGTAAAGCGGCCCCTCATCAATGCTGATCAACCGCGCTTTGGTACCGTGGACATTCTCATCAGGGTCGCCAAAGCCCTTGGAGTCCATCCCCACAAGTTTTTTTTGAAACTTTGACGCTTTGCCCGGCTTTTGATCACTCCTCCACCGACACGACCAGCTTGTCCATGATGTAATCTTTCCGCTCCGGCGTGTTCTTGCCCATGTAGAAAGTGAAAATAGGACCGGACTCGGCGCGCGGGGCGTATTCCACTTTGCTCAACCGCATCTCCTTGCCGATGAATTGCGCGAATTCTTTCGGGCTGATTTCGCCCAAGCCCTTGAACCGCGTGATCTCCGGTTTGCCGCCGAGCTCTTTCACGGCGTTGTCGCGCTCGGTTTCGCTGTAGCAGTAAATGGCTTTCTCCTTGTTGCGCACGCGGAACAGCGGCGTTTCCAGCACATAGACGTGGCCGTCGTGGACCAGTTGTTCGAAGAAACGAAAGAAATACGTGATCATCAGATTGCGGATGTGCATGCCGTCCACGTCCGCGTCGGTGGCGAGGATGACCTTGTCGTAACGCAAGCCCTCGGTGTTGTCCTCGACGTTGAGGGACTGCATGAGGTTGTACATCTCGTCGTTCTTGTACATCACGTCGCGCTTGAGATCCCAGACGTTGAGCGGCTTGCCCTTGAGCACGAACACCGCCTGATTGTTCACGTCGCGACAACTCGTGATCGAGCCGGCGGCGGACTGGCCTTCGCAGATGAAGACCATCGTGCCCTTGCCCTTTTCCTTCTTCTGATCGAAATGATTCTTGCAGTCCTTCAACTGCGGGATGCGCAACGTGATCGCCTTGGCGCGTTCGCGCGCGAGCTTCTTCACGTTCTGCAACTCCTTCCGCAACTCCTCGGTGTCCTTGACCTTCGCGATGATCGTGTCGGCGATCTGCTTGTTGCGCTGGAAAAAATGTAGCAATTCCTCGCGCACGCTGTTGACGAGGTCGGTGCGGATTTCCGTGTTGCCCAGCTTGTTCTTCGTTTGCGACTCGAACACCGGGTCTTTCAAGCGGATCGCCACCGCGCCGATCATGCACTCGCGCACGTCGTCGCCGTCGAACTTGCCGCCACAATACTCGTTCACCGCCTTGAGCAAACCCTCGCGAAACGCGCTCAGGTGCGTGCCGCCGTCGCCGGTGTATTGGCCGTTGACGAAGGAATAAAACGTCTCGCCGTAGCGGCTGTTGCTGTGCGTGAAACAGAACTCCAGCATCTTGCTCGCATAATGCAGCGGCGGATAAATCGGCTCGCTGCCGTCGCTGGCGAGGTCTTCCATCACCAAATCCATCAACCCGTGGCGTGATTGGAAGATTTTCGGCTCATCCTCGGTAGGGCGCGTCACTCCGTGCGCGCCGTCGGTTGGTTTGTCTTCGTCTT
>JALOTT010000081.1 GCA_025457745.1 Verrucomicrobiota bacterium | reverse complement strand
ACCAACAACAAAAAGAGCCGCCCTGAAACCCGCCACACCAAAAACTGAAGTGTCACCATCAAATCAACCCCGAAAAGTAGTTTTCGGAGGTTCCCATAAAAGATCGCCCGATTCGCCTGGGTCGGTCTTTATGTCGCAAAGCTCCAGCTTACCTAAGCCGGGAAATTCGATGGACTTGAAATCACCCTTGCGCATCGCACTGGACGAGCGGCCGACAAGGAAGTGAGGATTGCCCAGCTGATAATGGCAATACAACGCATTGCGCCTTAAAGTTGAAGTCCCAAAGCGTCCCTGGCCTACCAATCCTTCAAGATCCGCTCTAGCTTCTTCGGCTCACCTTGGGGGACGAATTGCAAAACTTTCTCCTCGCCCTTCTGCGCGTCCAACAACTGCTTCGCCTCCTGCGGCGTCATCGCGTGCGCGGCCATTTGCTGCTGCTTGTCATCACCTTTCTCCTTGGATTTGTCGTCCGACTGCTTCGCCTGTTGCGGATCTTGTTTTTTCTCTTGCTCCTCTTTATCAGCCTCCTTCTGCGACTTTTCTTCGTCCGGCTTGCTGGTTTTGTTGCTTCAACAATTCCTCCAGCTTCTTCAGCTTGATGTCGTCGGGGAAAAGCGCCCGTCCGTTGGTCACCACCTCCAATGCCTTGGGGATGTTGTTGGAAAGATAGTTCACCACCCCGCCGTGGAAAATATCATCGGCGGTTTGTGCGAACGCCGCCAGTCCCGTAAAATAGCTGATAACCAATGCAATCAGGTAGGGCGTGCAGTCCCCTGCGCGCCACAAACCCGGAAGGAATTGCGTGAATCTCAAAACGGCGCGCACGGAGTGACGCGCCCTACCTTGCTGGAGTCGCAATTTCATCAATGTTCTTAAGTTTCTTGGCAAATTCTTCAAAGGGTTTTGCCGCGATGTTCTGCTGGAGCAGGCTCTCCATGATCTCCGACGCGCGATGATAATTCCGCCGCCGCACTTCCTGGTCCGCCGCCGCCCGCGCCCGGAGCGCCGCCTCGCGCATCAACTTGACCTGTTCCACCGCGTGCTTCACAAACGCGAGGTTGAACGCGGCGTCCGGGTCGGCTTTGTTCAAAGTCAGCGCGTGTTCATATTCCTTGATGGCTTCCTTCCAAGATTCCTCGAGTTTGTCCAAATCTTCGGCTTGCTGGCCAAGACGGAAGTGCACATTGCCGAGGTTGTAATACGCCTTCGCTTGCAGCCGGATGTCCTGCGCCGACAAGACGGCGGTAAAATGCCGCATCGCTCCACTGTAATTCGTCGCCCGATACGCCGCCGCGCCGGCGTTGAAGTGCAAGCGCAGGTCCTCCGGCTTTTGCAGTTTGGCTTGCGCTGCCAGCAGGCGTTCGTATTCCGTCAGTGCGTTGGTGAATTTGCCGGCGTTGAAATCCTTCAAGGCACCCGCCGGCGAAGCCTTGCCAACCGTTGGCAGAAGCAACAGCGTTACAAGCGCTGCTGCTACTGAGGCTCGGACTTTGGACTTTGGACTTTGGACCTTGGACTCCTCCGCGCGTTTCCGTTCGGGCATCAGCATCTCAACCAGCAACAACAGGATCGCCGCCGCCAACGGCCAGTGATAACGCTCGTGGTAGCGCTTCACCAGTTTCTCCTGCCCTTCCGTTTTCGGCAGCGGCGCGAGGCCCTTTTCGTAGAGCGTGTCAATCGTCTTCGCCCCGCGCAGTGGCAGATAAAATCCGCCATCCGTCGCCCCGGCGATTTGCTGAAGCAACGATTCATTCAAGCGCGACTTCACGACGTTGCCTTGATCGTCCCGGATGTAATCGGCACGCCCCTTCGCGTCCTTCACCCGCAACAACTCGCCGTCCGCTGTGCCGATGCCAACGGTGAAAATCTTCATGCCTTCCTTGGCCGCGGCCTCGGCTGCGGCCAGCGCGCCCTCGTCGTTGTCCTCGCCGTCGGTGAACAGCACCAGCACCTTGAAATTGTTTCCTTCCTTGAAAGCGGCGAGCGCCGTCTTGATCGCTTCGGCCAGCGCCGTGCCGCCTTGGGGAATGATATTCACATCCAGCGATTCCACGCTTTGCCGGAACGCATTGTCGTCAATGGTCATGGGGCATTGCAGAAATGCGTTGCCCGCAAACGCCACCAGCCCGAGCCGGTCCGACTTCGCCTGCTGCATCAGGTCCAACGCCGCCAGCTTCGCGCGTTGCAACCGGTTCGGCGCGATGTCCTCCGCCAGCATGCTCTTCGACGTGTCAATCGCCACGACGATGTCCAAGCCCTTTTGCTTCGACTCTTCCCAGGTGAAGCCCCATTGAGGTCGGGCAAGCGTAATAATGAGCAGTGCCACGGCGGTCGTGATCAGGGCAAAGCGAACTTTCTGTCGTGTGAGTGAAAGGCCGGATATCAACCCCGGTAACAACCGCGCCTGGATGAACTGCGTCATCAGCCGCCGCCGGTCGCGCAGCGCCCACCAGAAAAACACCACCAGCGCCGGCGGAAACACCAGCAACAGCCAGAGCATGGGCGGATTGGCGAAATTCATGTTTCTTCGTAGGAGACGAGGTGACGAGGCTCAAACGGAAAAGAAAATAGAGACTCCTCACGTCGTCTCCTCCGGTTGAGTTGATCGGGTCGTCGTACCCGCGTAAATCGTAAATCGTAAATCGTCAATCTCACGGCAACCTCCTGAAAACCGTTTGCCCCAGCGCGATTTCGACCATCAGTAGCGCCAGCCCGACCGATGCAATCCATGCAAACAACTCCGTGTGTTGCGCAAACTTCTTCACCTCGGCCTCGGTCTTTTCAAGTTTATCAATCTCGGCATAAATCCGCTGAAAGTTTTCGGCGTTGTCGGCGCGATAATATTTCCCATTTGTCATCTTTGAAATCTGCTGGAGTGTGCCCTCGTCAATATCCACGTCCACCATCTGGTAACCCCGGCGGCCAAACATATCCGTGGCGGGCATGGGCGCCTTCCCGCGCGTGCCCACGCCGATGGTATAGACCTTCACGTTGAGCGCCTGTGCCGCTTCCGCCGCCGTAAGCGGCGCGACTTTGCCCGCGTTGTTCTGGCCGTCCGTCATCAAGATCACGATCTTGCTCTTGGACTTCAATTCGCGCAGGCGATTTACCCCGGTGCTCAAAGCCGAACCAATGGCGGTTTGATTCGCATTGATCGAATTCAGGTCGAGTCGCTCCAGATTCTTCAAGAGGAAATCATGATCCAGCGTGAGCGGCGACGCGATGTAGGCCTGGGTGGCAAAGGCCACCAATCCAATGCGATCACTTGGCCGCTTCTCAATGAAGCCTTTCAACACGGCCCGCGCCATGTCCACCCGATTGACGCGACGACCGCGAATCTCGAAATCCTCCGCCGCCATGCTGCCGGACAAATCGAACGCCACCACGATGTCAACGCCACTGGCCGTCGCCTTTGTCGTGTCGAACTTCGTGAGCCGCGGTTGCGCGAGCGCGATGATGAACAGTGCCAGCACCAACCAGCGCAACGCCGCCAGAAACTGTCCCGCTTGCGCCCGCGTGACGTCCTGCACGCCGCGCAGCAATTGCACCGATGAATAAACGAACGCCGGCGGCTGGCCGCGCCGCCCCTTCAACCACGCCGCCAGCGGGAGCAGCAGGAGCAGCAGGAGCAGGTATGGATGGGCGAAAGTCACGCGGGATTTTTGATTTACGATTTACGATTTACGATTTCGGACTGGTGGTCGGCGTTCGCGAGTTGACCATCGGGTATTTGCGATTGGCTATCACCCGGCGCGACGGCAACCGGCTCGGTTTCCTCGACCAACCTCAGAGCCGAGTCATGCAAATCACGCAATTCCGGCTCGCGCGGTTCGTATTTTGCGAACTTCACGAGGTCGCAGCGTTGCAGAAAGTCGCTGAGGCTTTCTTTCTGATTGCCCGTGAGCAGGTGGGTGTCCTGCAATTCGTAAAGGAATTCTTCCGTCGTCCGCTCCGGCGCGTGGAATTCGAAACGTTCTTCGAGGTAATTGCGTGCCGCCTCGGACACCGCAATGACAAATGGCTTGGGTTGCGCAATGAGTGCCAGCGCTTCCTGAAGCTTTTGTTTGGCGCGGAGGTGGGCGGGCACCGGCGGGACAATGGGAATTTCCGCCTGCCGCTGGCGCCAATAACGCCACGCAGCGTAGGCAACTGCCGCAAGAACCAGCGCAGCCAAGGTCCACCAAAGCCATTCCCAACCGCTCGGTATGCTCACCGGCGGCTTGATGTCGCGAATGTCGTTCGCGGCGGCGAGAGAAGCTGTCTGGTTTGTGGCCATGAGTTAGTCGTCACGTTCTCCCTCACCCCGGCCCTCTCCCCCAGGAGAGGGGGAATCGTTCACAGTCCCGCGTAAATTCCTGTGACTGAATTTGCCGAATGTTCTTCCGCGAATCACAAAGCGGCCGATTACTGTTCCCTCTCCCAGCGGGAGAGGGTCAGGGTGAGGGAGAATGTTCGAAACTATTGTTACGTTCCTCATAACTAGCCTCGCAACCTCCGCTTCTCCCGCGTCTCAAAAAACTTCGCCAGCGCCGCGCCATAGGGCTGATCCGTGCGCAGTTGAATCGCATCAATCCCCGCGGAGCGGAATAATCTGCCGGTGTCCGCCTGGGCTTTGGCCTGTCGCTCGGCAAAGGCGCCGCGCTTGCGCGCATCGCCAGTGTGGATTTCCACCACTTCGCCCGTCTCGGCATCCCGCAACACCAACCGGCCCAGTGACGGCAGTTCGAGTTCAAAGCGATCTGTGATTTGAACCGCCACGACATCATGGCGGCGATTGGCCTGCTTCAACATCGTGAACGAAGCCTGCGCGAGCGATTCGAGCAGCATCATCTGCGGGCGAAGTTTCCGGCCACCTTCGCGCTTGGTCTCCGCCGGCGAGCCGATGAAATCCGAAATTATCACGGCCACGGCGCGGTGCGGCGTGACGTGCATGAGAAATTCCAGCGCGGCGTTCAAATCCGTCCCGCGCCGCTTCGGTTCGAAGAACAGCACTTCGCGGATGACGCGCAGGACGTGGCTACGGCCTTTGCGCGGCGGGATGAATTTCTCCACCTCGTCGCTGAAGAGGATGAGGCCGACCTTGTCATTGTTGCGGATGGCAGAGAAGGCGAGCACGGAGGCGATCTCGGCGGCGAGTTCGCGTTTGGACTGGTCGCGCGAACCGAACAGGCCCGAGCCGCTCACGTCCACGACGAGCATGAGCGTGAGTTCGCGTTCCTCGACGAACTTCTTGATGAACGGATGATTCATCCGCGCGGTGACGTTCCAGTCAATCGCGCGCACGTCGTCGCCGGGCTGGTATTCGCGCACCTCGTCGAAGTTCATGCCCTGGCCCTTGAAGACGGAATGGTATTGGCCCGCGAGCGTTTCGGTCACGATGCGGTTCGTGCGAATCTCGATCTGCCGGATTTTTTTAAGAATCTCGCGTGGGATCATTTACAACAAATCTTCAAGCCAAGTTAAACCAAGTCCTCAAAGTGTTTTCCATCTTTGTAGGGGCTTAGACCCTTGAAATACCAATAGGCTAAATCGTCGAGTCGGGAAAAGGCCCTCTCGTAGTAATCGGCAGCATGATCTTTTGGAAATCTGGGATGCGCCGCCCACGACCGAACAAACCAGGACACAAACCAAAATCCTTCGGCCA
Organism: Verrucomicrobiota bacterium; assembly: GCA_025457745.1. Taxonomy (GTDB): domain Bacteria; phylum Verrucomicrobiota; class Verrucomicrobiia; order Limisphaerales; family JADLHS01; genus JALOTT01. The sequence goes on along the minus strand of JALOTT010000081.1, from coordinate 6,550 downwards.
CCCATCGTTCCAGCTTTGGTTCGCTGGATTTACTTTCCGCGCAAAGCTTCATCGCAGTTACAAGTCGGTTGAAAGCATCTTTGTCCCATTCAAGATTCGGACGCAACTTGATCAGGAAACTGCCTTCGCCAGCGTCAAATTCATTTTTCAGAATTGTCATGAAGTCTTCCATAAATACGCCTTGAATCACGGCACGGGCAGTTCATCAAAGATTTTCTGGATGACCGTTTCGCTGGTTTTTACCTCGGCCTCGGCTTGGCCCTTGTCAAAATTCATTTCGCTGCTTTCTTCTTGGCGATGTATTTCACGTCGTCGAGTCCTTCAAAATCGTCGTCCTGAGTCCACAGCGTCGCTTCGCTGGCGCGGGCCGTGGCATAGACAATCGAATCGGCCATCGGGAGCTTGGCTTGCAGGCTCAAGCGCGCGGCGTAGATGGCGAGCTTGGAATCCAAATCCACCACCTCGCCCAGTTGCATGTGGGCAATGGCCTTCAGCGCCTGGGTTTCGCCGCGCTCGCGGGAGACCCATTTGAAAACTTCGTAAACGGCCAGTGTCGGAACTATCAATTCTTCCACGTTCTCAATCGCCCCGGCGAAGAAGCCGGAGTTTGGGCCTTCGGTGAAATACTCAATCCACCCAGATGAATCCACGACGTTCACAGGCGGTCGGGTTCGCGTTCAAAGTCGCGGTTCATGTCCTTCAAAAAGCCGCGCATCTCCTTCATCGGCTTCATGGGGACGATTTCAATCCGCCCGCCCAGCGCAAAGATTTGCAGCTTCTGGCCGGGTTTGAGTTTCAGGAAATCCCGCACGGGCTGCGGGATCACCACCTGAAATTTCGGTGATAGTGTGACGGTATTCATATCGTTATCAGTTTGGTATGACGCTATTTTGTTCGATAGCTTATGTCAACCACACGGATTATAATTCGCACTTCATTTGCTCACGGCACAGGCAGTTCATCAAAGATTTTTTGGATGACTATTTCGCTGGTTTTTTCCTCGGCCTCGGCTTCGTAGGTGATGGCCACGCGGTGACGTAGCACGTCCATGCCGATGCTTTTCACATCCTGCGGCGTCACGTAGCCGCGACCTTTCAGGAACGCGTAGGCTTTGGCGGCGAGCGTCAGGTTGATGGTCGCGCGCGGCGAGGCGCCGAGTTGGATGAAGTCTTTGACCGCAATCTTGTAGGTCTCCGGCTCGCGCGTGGCGCAAACGAGGTCCACGATGTAATCCTTCACCTTGTCGTCAATGTAGATGTCATTGATGATTTCGCGGGCTTTAAGAATGTCCTTCGAGTCAACCACCGCGCTCGCGGTGGGCGTGCCGGAGGTGCGCGCCATGAGGTCGAGGATTTGCCGCTCCTCGGCCCGCGACGGGTAGCCGATCTTGAGCTTGAGCATGAAGCGGTCAACCTGCGCTTCGGGCAGCGGGTACGTTCCCTCCTGCTCGATGGGATTTTGCGTGGCGAGCACGAGGAACGGTTCGTCGAGCTTGAATGTTTGATCGCCGATGGTGACCTGCTTTTCTTGCATGGCTTCGAGCAACGCGCTTTGCACCTTGGCGGGGGCGCGGTTGATTTCGTCAGCGAGGATGAGGTTGGCGAAGACCGGGCCTTTACGCGTGGAGAAGCCGCCGGATTGCGGATTGTAAATCTGCGTGCCGATGACGTCGGCGGGCAGCATGTCCGGCGTGAATTGCAGGCGCGAGAATTTGACCCGGATGGTGGCGGCCAGCGACTTGACGGCGAGGGTCTTGGCCAGCCCGGGCACGCCTTCGAGCAGGACGTGGCCGTTGGCGAGCAGGCCGATGACGAGCCGCTCGGTCAAATAGCTTTGCCCGACGATGACTTTGCCGAGTTCGTTAAACAGCGGGCGCGTGAAGGCGCTCGCTTCCTTTACGGCTTCGTTAATGGCGTTGATTCCAGTGCTCATATTTTGTTTTCAAATTCTACGGACAGATGGACAGCGAATCCAGCCGGAGTGTTCAAAGCGAATTTTCAACCGGAGGGACGAGTTACACGAGTCCCCAAACATAAAGGCGGGGGCAAGTATGGGACTCGTGTACCTCGTCCCTCCGGGCAAATCACAACCGTCGCTTCGTCTCGGCGATGTCACGCGTAATCTGCGCTTTGAGTTCGCCGAGGGACGCAAACTTTTTCTCGTCGCGGAGCTTGGCAATGAAGGTGACTTCCATTTCTTCGCCGTAAAGGTCGCCGGAGAAATCAAGCAGGTGGACTTCAACGCGGAGTTGCGGCGTCGGTTGGCTGACGGTCGGGCGATTGCCGATATTCAAGGCCGCGCGATGCGCCGGCGTAGGACAGGCGTCGCGCCTGTCTCCAATTCCGTTTACCGCTTGAGCGGGGGATTGATTTGAGACAGGCGCGCCGCCTGTCCGACAGATAACGTGCGCGGCATAAACCCCGTTGGGCGGCAAGACCAAACCGGTGCAGTCGAGGTTCGCGGTCGGAAAGCCCAGTTGTTGCCCGAGCTTGTCGCCTTCGACGACACGGGCGGCGAGCGAGTAGGCACGACCGAGCATTTGGCTGGCGGAAGCGAATTCGCCGATCCGGATGGCTTCGCGGATGCGGGTGCTGCTAACGACCTGACCATCAAGGGAAATCGCCGCCACGCCGTGGACGGTGAAGTTCAATTCCGCGCCGAGCGTTTTCAGAAGCTCAACGTTGCCGGTGCGTTTACGGCCGAAAACAAAATCTGCGCCCACACAGATGCTTTGGATTTGCCCGAGGTCGCGCGCGAGCTGGCGAATAAAAGCCTCACCCGTCTGTTCGCTGAACGCGCGGTCGAAGTGCAGGAGCAACATCGCGTCGCTGCCGAGGGCTTCGATGGCGCGGGTCTTTTGCGGCAGCGAATAAATCAACGGTGGAACGCGGTCCGGGGCGACGACAGTGTTCGGATGACGGTCGAAGGTGAGCACCAAGGCGATGGCGTCGTGTTGGCGTGCGTCGGCGATGGTCTGCCGGATGATCTGCTGGTGGCCGAGATGCACGCCGTCAAAGACGCCGATGGCAAGGCAGACTTTGCGTCCGCCATTGCCGAGTTCCTTTGCCGTGTGGATGATTTTCACGCTGCCAACAGTTTCAAGAACGGTATCACCCGCTTCTCCAATTCGGCGACCGAAAGCTTCAGCAGATCGTCCAACGGCTTTGCATCGGCTACGTCGAACTTCCCGGCAGCCGAGCGGCGGAGCGTGGCGAGGTGCGCGCCGCAGCCGATCTTTTGGCCGAGATCATGCGCGACACTGCGGATATACGTGCCCTTGGTGCAGGCGAGTTTGAACGCGCCAAACGATTCGCGGTAATCGGTGAAGCGGAAATTGTAAATGTGAATGAGCCGAGGTTCGCGCTCCACCTCGATGCCCTTGCGGGCGAGCTTGTAAAGCGGCACGCCGTCCTTCTTGATCGCGGAAACCATCGGCGGCATTTGCATTTGATCGCCGACAAACGTGGCGGCAAGTTCATTCAACTGCTCGACCGTCAACGGCGGCACGGGTTTCGTTTCGAGAATTTCGCCGTCGGTGTCGTAGCTGTTGGTCGTTTCGCCAAACTTGATCGTGCCCTCATAAACCTTGTCGTCGGACATAAGCTTTTCGGAGAGCTTCGTGCCGCGACCGAGGACGATGACCAGCAACCCCGTCGCGTTTGGATCAAGCGTGCCGCAGTGGCCGACTTTCTTGATGCCGAACTGGCGGCGGATGGCGTCCACGACGTCGTGTGACGTCGGGCCGCTGGGTTTGTCAACGAGGAGTGCGCCGTCGAGCGCGGTGAATTCTTGCATGATGAATCACTTTGCGGCGTTGATGGCCATTTTCACGGCGGCGATGACGCGGCGCTGGGTCGAGAGCGCCGGGCCGTGAATGCGCGCGCCCGCCGCCGCCGGGTGGCCGCCACCGCCGAATTGCGCGGCGATTTCATTGACGTTCACCTGCCCGTTTTTCGAGCGGAGGCTGATACGGGTCAGCTCAGGTTCAACTTCCTCGAAGACGCCGGCGACGATCACTGGCTCGATGGCGCGGATGTGATCAATGAGTCCTTCGGTGTCATTGCTCGCGGCGCCAACGCGGGCGAGGTCGGCTTTCTTCAGCCAGAAATAGGCGATGCGGTCGCCGTGCGTGAGTTTGAACTTGCTGTAAAGCAGCTTGAGCAGCCGTGCGCGGGAGACGGGGAAAGACTCGTAAACCTCGCCGGATATTTTCGCGAGATCGGCACCGTGGGTGACGAGTTCGCCGCCGACGTGAAACGTGCCGGGCCGCGTGTTCGGATATTGGAACGAGCCGGTGTCCGTGGAAACGGCGGTGAACAAACAGTCCGCGATGCGCGGCGTGACGGGCCAGCGCGCGATTTTCAGCAGGCGGTAGATCAGTTCGCCGGTGGAAGGGTCGCGCGGCGAAACCCAGTTCAAATCCCCGTAGCGGGTGTTGCTCTCGTGATGGTCAATGTTGATCAGCGGTTTCCGCCGGGCGATGAACGCGCCGCTTTTGCCGAGGCGCTCAAAGCTGGCGCAATCGGTGGCAATGACGCAATCGAATTTCAGTCCGCGCTTGGGCTGCTGGAAATCGCCGTCACGATCGAGAAAACGGTATTTCTGCGGCATGAGGTCTTCATTCCAGCAACAGACTTTCTTGCCCTCCGCGCGCAATGCCAGCGCGAGGCCGAGCTGCGAGCCGACGCAATCGCCGTCGGGCCGGACGTGGCCGACGATGCAAATCGTGCGGCTGGCCCGGATCGCTTCGAGGATCCGATCAATTATTTTCGGATGGCTCTTCATTATCGGGGTCGGTTGAATCTTGCTCCGGTGGCTGGCTTTTTTCCAATTCCTCGATGATTTGCAGCACGCGGTTGCCGCGCACGACGGAGTCATCAATCACGAAGCGCAGGGCCGGGGTGTATTTCAGGACGACCGCCCGGCTGACCATTCCCTGGATGCGTCCACGGTGTTGCGCGATGAGCGCCAGACCGCGCTTTTGCTGGTCGGCGGTGCCGAGGATGCTCAGGTACACCGTGGCGGATTTCAAATCGCCGGTCACGTCCACGTCATTGACCGAGACCAGCCCGGCTTCGCTGACGGGGAATTCACGATGAATGACTTGGCCGATGGCCCGCTTCAGCAGTTCGCGAACTCGTAGAAGTCGGAGGGAGGGCATGGTTGGCCAAAAGTTAAGAGTTGAAGCGTTAAAGAGTTAAAGAGGCTGGTTTCTTCGTCGTCGCACGTGAATCCGTTTCAACCCTTCAACGGTGCAACTCTTCATCCATTTCACAATTTCTGCGCCACTTTTTCGACGGTGTAACACTCGATGCTGTCGCCAACCTGGAACTCGGTGAAGCCCTCAATGCGAATGCCGCACTCCATACCGGCGCGCACTTCGTTGACTTCGTCCTGGAACCGGCGCAATGACTGGGTAACGCCTTCATAAATGATTTCCTTGCGGCGGCGCACACGCACCTTGCCGCGGACGATGCGCCCGGCAGTGACCATCGAGCCGGCGACCGGCGCGCCTTTGGAGAGTTGAAAAATCTGGCGCACTTCGGCCGAGCCGACAATGGTTTCCTTGCTCTCGGGATCGAGCAAACCGGCCATGCCTTCCTTCACTTCATCAATCAGTTCGTAGATGATGGCGTAAAGCTTGATTTGCACGGCCTCGTGCTTGGCGCGGTCAGCTACGCCGCTGTCCACGCGCGTGTGGAAACCAAGGATCACCGCCTTCGACGCGGCCGCCAGCGCCACGTCGGACTCGGTGATGGTGCCGACCGCACTGTGGATGATTTCGAGCGTAACCTTGTCCGACTCGATTTTCTTGAGGGCCTCGACGATGGCTTCGACGGAGCCTTGCGCGTCGGCTTTGACGACGAGCTTGAGGGTCTTGGCTGTTTGTGAGTCGAGGGTGGCGAAGAGGTTCTCCAGGGTGACTTTGGACCGCGATTCCAGACTCTTGGCCTTGGATTCCTGCCCCCGTTGGGAGGCCAGTTCGCGCGCCGCTTTTTCGTCCTCAACGACGCTGAATTCCAAGCCGGCTTCGGGCACACCGTTCAAGCCGAGGACTTTCACGGCGGCGGATGGCGCGGCTTCCTTGAGGCGCTTGCCCTCCTCGTTAATCAACGCGCGCGCCTTGCCGTAGTATTGTCCGCAGATGATGACTTCACCCACGCGCAACGTGCCCTTGCGCACGAGCACGGTGGCGATCGGGCCGCCGGGTTCGAGCCCGGATTCAATCACGTTACCTTTGGCGTGCCGATTGGGGTTGGCCTTGAGTTCCAGCAAATCGGCCTGGAGCAAAATCATTTCGAGCAGTTTGTCCACGCCCTGTTTGGTGAGGGCGGAGCAATCCACAAAAATCGTTTCGCCGCCCCAGTCGTCGGGCACAAGCTCCTTTTCCTGCAATTGCTGCCGGACACGCAACGCGTTGGCGTTCGGGTGGTCCATCTTGTTGACGGCGACGAGAATGGGCACTTTGGCGGCCTTCGCGTGGTTCAGCGCTTCGATGGTCTGCGGCATGACGCCGTCGTTGGCAGCGACCACAAGCACGACGATGTCA
>JALOTT010000080.1 GCA_025457745.1 Verrucomicrobiota bacterium | reverse complement strand
CGGAAGCGATGGTGTTTTCCTGCGCGCCACCGACGATCAACCGGGTGATGACATGCGTGACCCGCATTGCCGCGCGCCCTCAGGGTTTTTCGCCTTTGAGTTCCTTGAGGCGGGCGCTGACGAATTTGCCTTCTTCGGAATTGGGGACGGCGTTGGTGAGGTAACTCTCGTAATGCCGAATGGCGGCGTTGGTGTCTTTGCGGCGGTAACTGATTTCGCCGAGGCCGTAATAGACTTGATACGCCGAGGGCAAGGCGCGTTGAAGCGTTTCGTAATCGTTTTGCGCGGCGTCCAGTTGGTCGCTGCGCAGATAACAGATGGCCCGGTACAACTGGGCCGTGTAATTCGTGGATTCGAGGGTCATTACGCGCGTGAAGGGTTCAATCGCGTCCTGGTAGGCGTTGGCCTGCATGTTTACGACGCCTTGGTTGAGGAGCGCCAGCGGATTATCAGGCGCGAGTTTCAGGTGGCGATTAATCGTGGCAAGCGCGTTGGAATATCGGCCGTTTTGGAAGTAGGCGCTGGTTACGGTAACGAGCAGGTGTTCGTCATTTGGCGATTGCTCCACGGCGGTTTCGAGGATGCGCTCGGCCAGGCCGGGTTCGTTCCGGGCAAAGTGCGTCCGGGCTTCCAAGGCCGCTAATTCGTTGCGGTTGGTGACACCCAGCGTGAAGATCTCCGGCTGGTTGCGAATCTCCCGGATCAGCTCCAGCGTCCTGTCCGGCAGCCGGGCCATCAGGTTTAGCTGGGCGAGCCACAGCCGGCTGGGCAGGTCTTCAGGCGATAACCGCTGCGAGCGAACGTATAACCCTGGGCGTAACAGAACCCCGGTTCGTCGTAGGGCCCGTTTTCGCCGAGAACCTGGTCCCACGTGCGGAATTTTCCGAACTGGTCTTCCACGGACTTGGAAAGCTGGAGGGGGGCGTTTTGCCCGGCGCGGAGGTTTTGGTTGTACTGGTGATTAACTTGAGCGACGACATTGCCGGGGTTCAGTTGCAACGCGAGATCAAAGTGCGCGGCGGCCTTTTCAAGGTCGCCGTTTTTTTGAATCGCCACGGCCCATTCATTGAGGGCGCGCGAATAAAACAGACCGATGCTCAACGCTTGTGCATTTTGTTCGGGCGGCAGGCGCGCCGCCTTGAAACTGCGCTCGGCCAGGTTCAACTTGTCACCCGGTCCGCGCGGAACCGTCGTCGCCAGGACCGATTTGAGTTGCTGGCCGGCAAGCTGCGCCCAGAAAGTTTCGTTTTCCTTGAGAAGATCCGCCGTGAGCGGAGGCGACAGCAGCGAGTTCGTGCCGCAGGGTTTGAGCTGGTAAACCAGCCGGTGCGGTTCCGAGTAGAAGTACTCGAAGTAATAGCCGAAACTAGGGTGCAAATACCAAATCTCGTAACTCTTGGCGAGTTTGGTCACCAGTTGGAACAGTGACAGCGGATCGAAACCCTGCTCGCGCTTCGCATCCGCCGTCGGCTCCCATTTCGTTGGATACTGCTGGCGCAAGAAGCGGTGGTAACCCGGCCAAGTCAGTGCTTGTGTGTCGAGCAGCAGGAAATCCTTCATCCTTCCCGTGCGGGCCAGCCAGGCCTCGGTTACGAGCAAGCGGCGTGGGTCGTCGCTCAACAATATGCCGCTCTTGGGCAACCCTTCCGCGAGCGCGGTGGCGTAGTCTCTCAGCATCGGGCCATTGGTCGTGCGGATTTGCGGAAGGTTCTTGAGCAGCAAACCGACAGGCGCTACGACCGCCAATATCAGAACCAAAGCCAGCACGGCTTGATTCACCGTCCGCATCAGTTGCGCCGGCCCTCGGCCGCGCGTCGTCTGGTTGCGGAAAATCAGCAGGAAGTAGCCGCTGAAATAGCCAACACTCAACGCGGCCAGGTAATAAAACGTCAGGAATGGAATGCCATAACCCTTGTGTCGCGGGCTGAACGGCGCGTCGAACAGATTCCAAACGCAGACGCAAAGATAAAGGCCAAACATCAAGTGGAAAATAACCGTCGCGAACCAGATGCCGATTTTACTGGAGTCGCCAAAGTAGGAAGGCCAGCGGATGCTGAACAAGAGGATCGGCAGGACACAGACCACGACCAAAACGACCCATTCGAGATTCTCGAGGCCGCGGGTGGGCAATTTCGGGTAAAAGAAGATGATGTTTTTTTGCAGAGCCAGGTTGGCCTTCAACGCCGGCCAGAAACCCACCGACTGGATGTTTGACAGGTTGGCCAACAGCGGCAGCAAAAGATAAAGCGACAAGCCCGCCAGCAACCACAAAGCCATCCGCCCCAGAAAGCGCGGGTTGAAGAAGCTCATGCCTCGGATCCAAACGAGGGCGGCGATGAAAACCGGCAAGAAACCCCACATCGCAAAATTGTTCGTCATTCCCAAACCGCAGACCAACGCCGCCCGATATAGCCGCGCGTCACGCCCATCAATGCGATACTCCAGCAGGGCGCGGATCACCCAGGCAAACAGCAGCAAGTCGAACATCTCGACCGTGCCATTGGTGGCGTTCTCCCAAAACGTCAATTGCAGGCCGCACACCAGCGCGGCCAGCAGGGGCGGCACCCAGGCTGATGAAATCGTCAGCAGGGAGTGATCGCTCTTCTCCCGTTCGCGCTGTTCGTGGGTGCGGTCGTGCGGGAGCAATGCCACCGAGCGCGCCAGTTGCGCCAGCGTCAGCACCGCGCACAGGGCGGAAAAAAGATTCAAGCCCAGCGGCACCCATTGAGCGGGCAGCCAGCGCAAGGGATACGTAGCCACATAATAGACCGGTGAGAACAATTCCGGCTGCCATGTCCAACCGGCCGTCCGGCTGACTTGGGGCAAATTGAGCAGCGACACCCAAGGATTGAGCGTGACCAGATAACCCGCCAACGCGCCCGCCGCCACCAGCCAGGGTAGTATGCGCACTACAAAGCTTTGTCCGTGATTCGACTCAGATTCCATCGTCATGCAACGGCCAAGTTGAAACGATGCCTTAGAGTTTGGCAAGGTTAGTTTAAGAATCTGTCAGTTTAAGATTCCTGTGAGCTTTGGCCTGTGAGCTTTTAGCTTCGTCAGCGCCACTCCTTCCCGCCGCAACACCGTCGCCTCCACTTTCGGCACGAACATCTGAGTCTCCGCCGGTAGGCGCGTGGCGACGCTGTCGAAGCTGCGCGTCTTGTGCCGGTCCAACAAACGCTGCACCGTGCCTTCGCCCGCGTTGTATGCCGCAAGAGCCAGCGGCCAGTCACCAAATTTGTCGTGCAGTTGCCGGAGATATTGCGCCGCGGCGCGTGCGCTTGGCTCGGGTTGATAACGCTGATCCCGCGGCCACGAGCGCAATCCGAAACGTTTCGCCGTCGCCGGCATGAACTGGAACAAACCCGCCGCGCCCGCCGGACTGCGCGCCCGCCGATCAAAGCCCGACTCGACCTCGGCCACCCAGACGAGTTCCGCTGGCACGCGCTCGCTGACGAAAATTGGTTTGAGTTTCGGAACGAGTTCCGCCGCGCCTTTCGGCCACGGACGATCCGTGAGTTTTTTCTGCCAGACAGTTCGTTCGTCGGACGGGGAAGGATTGACCGGCGGCGGCGGCGGCTGGCCGGGCACAACCGGCGGGAGCGGCGCGAGACGGCGCAATTCGTCCGCCGCATCCAGGTAATCGAGCCGCGCCTTGAGCCACGCGGCGTAGGGTTGCGTCTCTTCGTGCGCTTCGAGCAACGGCACCACGAGGTTCGCCACTGTTTTCAACGAGGCGAGGTCCAGCACATACTCGCCCTGCAAACTTTTCTGCAAATCGCGGATGAATTGCTCCACCTGCTTGCGATCCGCCTGATTGAGCACGCGCAAAACGTCTTCGTCGAGATTCTCCGTCGCCCAGACACTGGCGGAATCGAGCGCCTGATTCAGCATGTTGGTGTCGAGTTCAAACTCCTGGGCCGACGCGATGCACGATAGCATCAGAATGAGCGCGAGGGGAGAACAAATGACCTTGAAGTGGAACCGCAGCTTTGGCGCGGACAGCCAGGTAGGGCGCGTCACTCCGTGCGCGCCGCGGCCCGCGACATTCGGCGCAAACCGCGCGCACAGAGTGACGCGCCCTACCCTGCCTCTGGTCGGAATGTCGTTCCATGGATTCATCTTCGCCCATCATACCACGAGTGGCACGCTTCACGACTGCGCAAAACCCGCTTTTGATTCAGCCCCGCTAGAAGCACAAATCGCAGCAGTTCCCACGTCGAGTAAAGCCGCATCTTGCGCGCGGAGGTTACGAGCGGATGGCGGTGGAGAATCACGATCTCCCGGCCCGTCTCTCTCGCGAGCTGGCCTAATCGCTTGCTCAAATCCAATTCCTCACCCGCGAACAATTCGTTGCTGAATCCGCCGATCTGCCGAAACGCCGCCGCATCGCAAAAAATAAACGACCCGGCCAGCAATCGCCGGCTGCGACTCAGCCGGTTCCACAATCCCGCGCCGAAGTTTGCCACGGGATGATACCCGTCATAACGGATCGTGCAGCCACCGGCGAGGCAGCGGCCCAACTGGGTTTGTTGCGCGACCTCTGCGAACAACTCCACGCTCGGATGCGAGTCCGCGTCAATGAACAACAGCCAATCGCCCGTTGCCGCCGCCGCGCCGCAGTTTCGGGCGCGCGCAATCTGGTTGACCGGCTCGAACACGACTTGCGCGCCGGCCGCCCGCGCAATTCCCGCCTTGCGGTCTGTGGAGTTGTTGTCGCAGACGATCAGTTCGGTTTCCAAACGCAGCGAAGCAAACGCCGTCAGCGCGGTCTTCACGTGCTGGAGCGTCTCGCCGAGCAACCGCTCTTCGTTGAACGCGGGAATGACAATCGATACTTTCAACCGCGTCAGTTTCGGCGAGCGAGGCGCGAAGTTCAACGCGGATTGTCACACCCGGATTGGCAGAATGAGCATCGGCCAGCCTTCGCGATAGAACCGGCGTTGCAATGCGAACACGGTGTAGTTGTGCAGCAGCCGCGTAAGAAAGCTGTCGTTGGGGAAAACTAGTTGTCCGGCAAAAATCTGTGAGTTCGGAAATTGGCGGGTGATTTTGGCGCACAACTGGGTCGCCTCTTCCACCACGTCCGTACCGATGACGAAGCGCGCCTGAGCGGCACTGCCGTGCGCGCGCATGTAGGTCGCGTAACGTTCCACCTCGTCGTCAACGTGCCGCCGCAGGTTTTCGACTTCGGTCGCGCCCTTGAAATTGCCCGCGTCTATCACGCCAACCTGCGCGAACACGAAATTCTGATAGAGGTTTGGAAACATCCGCACCACGGCGAACAGCGTGTGCAGGCCGAGTCCGTTGAAACCGTTCACCAAGATGACGGCGGTGCGCCCCTGCGGGTCAAGAGCCGCCGGGGCCGACTGGGGCCGCGCCCTCGCCGAAGGCGTTTCCGCGACGCGGGCGAGTTCGTCGAGGCGCCGCAATTGTTCGCGCGTCTGCTGGTAATGGCGATGAATCCAGAAGACGGCAAAAACCAACGCGCCCGTGGCCACCAGCGTCACCCAGCCGCCCTCGAAGAATTTCGCGAAACAAAGGGAAATGAGAATCCCGCCGGTCAACACCAGGCCGATGCCGTTGATGAAAAGTTTTCTCCGCCAGTGCGATTCGGTTGCGCGATGCAACCACCAGTGCCGCACCATGCCGAGTTGTGACAGGCTGAACGTGATGAAAACGTTGATGCTATAAAGCACAACGAGCAATTCGACCGAGCCATGCGCCAGGAGCAAAACCAGCAACGCCGCGCCGCCCATGAGCAGGGTGCCGTTTTGTGTGACGAGCCGGTCGCTCAACGTGGCGAAGCGTGCGGGAAACCAGCGGTCCAACGCCAGATTGGCCATCACCCGCGGGCCGTCGAGGAAGCCGGCTTGCGCAGCGATGAACAACAGCGCCGCCGCCGAAAACAACCCGAGAAAGACGAACATTTTTCCGACCCCGACCGGCCAGTGCGCCGAGAGTTGCTCAAACAAAACGGCGTTCAAGGTCTTTCCCGCCACGGGCGTGACGTGAAAGAGCAGATACGCCACGAGCAATCCCGCGACGGTGAGCGCAAGCGAGAGGCCCATGTAGAGCATGGTGCGGCGGCCGGTTTGCACGCGCGGCTCACGCAGAACGGGCAGGCCGTTGCTGACGGCTTCAATGCCCGTATACGTGCCAGCACCGAGACTGTAAGCGCGCAACACCACGACGAGCAACCCGCTCAGTCCGATTTCCGAGTAAGTCCGGCTCACGTCCGCGCCGACGCCGCTGACGAGTTGCGGCATGTCTCCGGCGTGCGTGAATAGCGCGTAGCCGATGGCGAATCCGTGCGTCAGCAAAAACAGAAAGAACACCGGCACCCAGATGAGCACGGATTCGCGGACGCCACGCAAATTCAACAAGGTGAGAAACACCACGCCACCCGCGCCGAATGCGAGTTTCCAATGCAGCCAGGGCGACGGCGCGAGACTGAACAGCGCATCTGCCCCGCTGGCAATGCTAATGGCAATGGTCAGCACGTAATCCACGATCAGCGCGCAGCCCGACACCACCCCCACGCGCGGTGAAAGCAGTTTGCTCGCGACCAGGTAGCCGCCGCCGCCCGCCGGAAACAGCTCGATGATCTGCGAGTAACTTGCGCAAATGACCACAACCGTAAACACCGACGCCAAGGCGACGAACACGCTCAGGAACGTATGCTGCTTGAGCGCAAGAAAAGCGGCCTCCGGCCCGTAGCACGACGAGGACAAGCCGTCCGCGCCCAACCCGACCCACGCGAACACCGCAATGAGCGAAACCTTGTGGAAGATTTTTTCATCCGACAGGCTGCGCGCCTTTCCGATGAAAACGTTTTTAGCCAGAGCCAACCAATTTTTCATAGACACAACTCCACCACGACACACAGTCCATGCCAGGACTGCGGCACAAAGTTTTTATCGGGTGAACTTGGCTGCCGCGAACTTCGCGGCGCAGAGGCTCGCCCTTCCAATTGCCGACGGGGTTAGCTGACGGGCTTGGCCTTGAAAGTGGCCTTGGAATCAGTTGCCTGGCTCCGTTCGCCCCGGCCTCGAATCGCTTCGAGGATTTTGGGTCCCCCGCATCCGGCCTCAGGAAGGAAGCCGGATTTAGGCTGCGGGAAGATACAACCACTGCCGGTCAGCTTTGTCAAGCAACCTCACTTCAACTTCATGTCGCAAAAGAATTTGAAGTTATCCGGGCAATCGTTAACTTGTTGCTGTCGAGCCAGCCCACGTAATTCGCGGGTGGCGACTCCACTGGAACTTTTATACGACTATGAATGAAACAAAGGCCGTTTCCACCCCAACCGGCCGCGGCTGGTTGCGCAAACTTCTCTGGCTCGCCGGAATCCTTGTCGTCCTGCTCGTCGCGGCGTATTTCGCCGTCAGCAGCGGCGCGTTCATCAAAGGTGTGGTCGTGCCCAAAGTCGGCGCGGCGTTGAACGCCGACCTCACCGCGAGTGATGCCACCTTCAGCGCGTTCTCGCGATTGGAACTGCGGGACGTGAAGTTGACACCGAAAGGCGCCGAGCCGCTCTTCACCGCCAGCGTCGTGCGCGCCCGCTATGGCCTGCTCTCTATTCTCGGCGGCATAATTGCCATCGAAGAACTCGCCATCGAGTCGCCAACCATCACCATCGTCGAGAACGCCGATGGCACGAGCAATCTCGATCCGTTGCTTAAAACCACCAAAACGAAGCCGGGCGAGAAGAAAACTCCGTCCGCAAAACCGCAGGAACCGGCGGTAGTGGACGTGAAGACGGTCACCCTCAACAACGCCACAATTCGCCGTGTAAAAAACCTCAAGGGCGGTGGACGCGAGTCGCTTGAACTGGCGAACATGACCGTCACGGCCAGCAACATCAAGAACGGCGCGGCGGGAAAATTGGATTTATCCGCGTTGCTCGCGATGGACAAGACCGCGCCCGCCCCGGCGAAGCCCGCCGCGATGCAGGCCAAGTTGAACGGCAGCTTCACTTTCGACCTGACCAAGGATTTGAAACCCGCCAACGTGAAAGGCGCCGCCGCGTTCGCGATTGAGAAAGCAACGGGTGACTTTGCCGATTTCGCCGCGCTGGCCGCCAAGCTCGATTGCGACGCAACGCCGACCGAGGTGAAACAACTTACGTTGCGTTTCACGCAGGCCAACGAGGCGCTCGGCGAGTTGCGCGTCAGCGGCCCGTTCGACGCCGCCAAATCCGAAGGGCGGTTGAACGTCGCGGTGCTTTCGCTGGATCGTCGCGTCTTGAATCTTTTCGGCGCGGCCAGTGGAATTGAATTCGGCACGACCGTTCTGAATTCCACCAACGTCATTGATCTCTCCAAGGGCGGTTCGCTGATCACCGCGTCCGGCCAGCTTGACGCCGCGAGCGTCCGCATTACACGTCAGGGCCAGACCACACCCACCCTTGATTTGAAGTGCGGTTACGACGTGACCGTGGACCGCACCGCGCAATCTGCCCTGTTGAAAACCCTGAATATTACCGGCTTGCAGGCGTCGCGGCTCCTGCTCTATGGAACGTTGTCCAGTCCCATGACCATCGTATTCGGCAACACCAGCAGTGCCGTGGGCGACGCGGCGTTGAACCTGACGGTGACCGACTTGAATCTCGCCGATTGGCGCGCGTTCGCCGCCGACCTCGCGCCGGCGGGACTCGCCAACCTGAAGGCGAAGTTGCTTTCGCAGCAGGCCGGCAAGCAATTGACCTTTGATCTTGAAGGCAGTGTCCGCGGCCTCGGCGCAAAGCTGGGTGAGCAGAAGATTTCCAATGCGGACGTGAAACTGGTCGCGCGCGGGAGCGCCGCGGAGTTGAAACAATTCAAGCTCGACGAATACCGCGTTGAACTCGCGCAGCCAGACCAGCCCGCGCTCACCATTTCCGGCTCCGGCACGTTCGACCGCGCGACGCAAGACGCCGATTTGCAAGTCGTGATGCAGGCGGCCCTCGCCCGTTTGCTGGCGATGTTCCCGCAGCCGGATGCCAATCTGACCGGCGGCACGGTGGAATTGAAAGGCCGCGTCACGAGCAAACAACAGACCCAATCCGTCGTCGGCCAGCTCACGCTCGCCAATCTAAACGGGCAGTACGCCACTTATCGCTTCGCCGACTTTGGCGGCACCGTGGATCTCGACGTGGCGATGAATGCGAAGCAACTCGACATTCGCAAAGCCACCGGCGAGTTGCGCTCGGCCGGAAACGCCGGCGGCAAGTTTGAGGTCACCGGCAACCTCGACACCGCGCGCAAAGCCGGCCAGCTGGCGCTCAAGCTTACCAACTTCAATCAAAACGGCCTGCGCCCGTTCCTCGAATCCGCGCTCGGTGACAAGAAGCTCGTTTCCGTCTCGCTCAACTCCACCGCCACGGCGAACTTTGCAGCCAACGGCGATGCCGCGGTAAAAGCGGATTTGCAACTCGCGAACCTCGTCGTGAGCGACCCGACAAGTTCATCGCCCGCCACGCCGTTGGAAGCGAAGGCGCAGGTGGACGCGGGCATCGCCAAAAGCGTCGCGCAAATCCGGCAGTGTCTGCTCACCCTCACGCCCACGCAACGCGCGAAGAACGAATTGCGGCTCACGGGCACGGTGGATTTCTCACAGACCAACGCCATCACCGGCAGCCTCAAGCTTGCTGCCGACACACTGGACGTGACCCGCTACTACGATTTGTTCGGCGACCAACCGAAGCCCGCCACGGCCACAAGCGAAGCTCCGGCAGCGGTGTCCGACAACCGCGAACCGGACGCGGTGAAACTGCCGTTCCGCAATTTCACCTTCGAAGCGAACGTCGGACGGTTATACCTGCGCGAAGTGGACGCGGCGAATTTTCAACTCGTCGCCAAACTCGACGGCAGCCACGTCGTTATCAAGCCCGCGCAGCTTGCGCTCAACGGCGCGCCCATCAGCGCCACGGCGGATTTGGATTTGAGCGTGCCGGGCTTCAAATACGACCTCGCGTTCAGCGCGGACAAAGTTCCCCTTGAGCCACTCGCGAATTCATTTTCACCGACGTATCGCGGCCAGGCCAAGGGCGTGGTCATCGCGAACGCCAGCCTCAAAGGCGCGGGCGTCACGGGCGTGAACCTGAAAAGGACGTTGGGCGGCGAGGTGAATTTGAATTTGACGAACGCGAACATTCAAATCGTCGGGCCGAAAGTGAAGTCAGTGCTGACGCCGATCGCACTGGTGCTGGGCGCGCCGGAGTTGCTGAACTCGCCGCTGAATTACCTCAACGCCAGACTGCGCGCGGGCAACGGCCAGATTGAAGTGCAACGTTTCATCGCGCACAGCGACGCGTTTCTGGCCGAATCCCAGGGCGTGATTCCCATTGCCGACGTGCTGAAGGATTCGCGCCTGAACGAGCCGATTGACGTGTCGCTGCCGCGCGCACTGGCGAACAAGCTGCGTTTCTCCAACGTGCCCACGAACGTGCCCTACATGAAACTGCCGACGTTCGTTCACCTCGGCGGCACGCTCGGGGAACCGAAGGCGAAGACGGACAAAGCGGTCATTCTGGGCCTGACGGCGGCGGGCCTCGGTGGCGCATTGGGTGGAAAAACTGGGGGCATCCTCGGTGATGTGGGCGGGCTGCTCGGCGGCAAACCGCAATCTTCCGCACCCGCCACCAATCCACCCCCGGGAGCTGGAATTGCTGCCCCGTCCACCAACGTCCAACCACAGAATTCGGTGAACGATCTGATCAACCTGTTCCAGAAACCTAAGAAAAAGAAGTAGCGGCTTGCTGATCATCGCAACAGCGCGAAGGTAGGGACGCGTTCCACCCGCGTCCCTGATTTTTCAGTAGAAATTGGGGACGCGGGTGGAACACGTCCCTACCAAGGATTCGAGTGACGAACATCATCGTGCCACTCGCCACTTGTCACTCGTCACCCGACACTCATTCTGCTTGGCTTTGCGTTTTCTTTCCCGATACTCCCGCGCGTGAACGTCGTTTTGAATTATCTCCGGGCCAACCAGAAACGGTTTGTGCAGGAACTTTGTGACTACGTGCGCTTCCCCAGCGTCTCCGCGCAACCAGCCCACGGCGAAGACATGATTCGCTGCGCCACGTGGCTCGTCAAACATTGCAAACAAATCGGCCTCCAAGCGCGCCTCTGCCCCACCGACGGCCATCCCGTCGTGTTCGCCAAAACACCCGCCCCCGTTGCGCTTCGGCATCGCAAACCCTCCAAGAAAGGCACGCGCCGCCCGCACTTCATGGTCTATGGCCATTACGACGTGCAGCCGCCCGAACCGTTCGGCCTTTGGAAAACGCCGCCATTCGAGCCGACGATTCGCCACCGCTCGCTGTTCGGTCGCGGTGCCAGCGACAACAAAGGTCAAAATCTCGCCCACCTGAAAGCAGTGGAGGCGTACTTGAAGACCGGCGAGGAGTTGCCCTGCGACCTGACGTTCGTCATCGAAGGCGAGGAGGAAGTCGGCAGCAACAGCCTCGCGGGCTTTCTCCAGCAACACCGTGCCGCTCTGGACTGCGACGCCGTCATCGTCTCGGACACCGGCATGCCCAGCCCGAAACATCCGGCGCTCACCTACGCGCTGCGCGGCATCGCGGCGTTTGAAATCACCCTGCGTGGCCCGAATCGTGATTTACATTCGGGAATTTTCGGCGGCTCGGTCCAGAATCCGGCGACGGCGCTCGCCCAGTTGCTCGCCAAGGTCCACGACGCGAATGGCCGGGTGGCGATTCCCGGTTTTTACCGCGCCGTGGTCAAGTTGAGCGATTTCGAACGGAAACAAATGGCGCGCGTTCCGTTCAACGGCAAAGCCTACCGCAAATTCCTCGGCGTGCCGGAACTCTTTGGCGAACGCGGTTTCACGCCCGACGAACAGCGCACCTCGCGTCCCACCTTCGAAATCAACGGCCTGACCAGCGGCTATCAGGGCGAAGGCAGCAAAACCATCGTGCCCGCCTGGGCCAGCGCGAAGATCACCGCGCGCCTCGTGCCGAACCAAAAGCCGGCACAAATCATCCAAGCCGTGCGCGCGTTTCTCCTAAGACATTGCCCCCCCACCGTTGCCCTCGAAATCCAATCCGGCCACGGTGCCGAGGCTTACCTGGTCTCGCCCAGGAGCGCCCATGCGCAGGCCGCCTTGCGTGCGCTGCGGCAGGCTTTCGGATACGAGCCGGTGTTGCTCCGCGAAGGCGGCTCCATCCCCATCGTCAACCAGTTCAAAACCATTCTCGGCGCGGACACGCTGCTGCTCGGTCTCGCCCTGCCCGATGACAACGCCCATTCGCCGAACGAAAAGTTTGACCTTGATGTCTTCGCCAAAGGCCAGCAGATGAGCGCGCGGTTGTGGCGGGAATTGGCGGGAAAAGTTGATGGCTACATGTCCGCGTATAAATAACACTACATAGCCTGCACCAAATTGGCGTCATCATTGGTCAGCACGAATTCTCAAAATCGGTTTGTCGGATGAAAG
>JALOTT010000446.1 GCA_025457745.1 Verrucomicrobiota bacterium | reverse complement strand
CTTCAGCGAGGAACTCGCCAATGGTGGCCGAATCACTGTCAACCTCGGCCAGCGCTACCGGCTGTGGTGCAAGTTCATTGACCGTGGCCGACCAGCCTTTCGCCACGAGGGACAGATAAATGTCACGCGCTTTTGCGGCCGCTTCCTCCTTGTTGGCGGTTTCCAAATCAAAACTCTTGCGGATGCCTTTGAAGTGGATGCGGACTGACCATTCGGCAACCTCAAGTGTCTTTCCGTTGTGCGTATAGGTGCGATGTTCGAGCCGTGATTTCCAGTAGTTGGTGTGAGTCTTTGGATAGATACGATTCGACTCGCTCTCGCTTCCGCGGGCGTGAGCCGCCGGTGCCTCCGGTCCTGCTGATTCATTTGTCCGCTTCGTTTCCACTTTTGACTGCATTTAAGCACGAGCGGAGATTCAATTCTGCGTGATGGGCGTGACGGCGAGTCGTTTGCCCGACGTGTTCCCGTGTCGTAGAATTCCGCCGGGCGCTCGCCATGCAGCAGGTACATGAGCATGCCGACGGTCAGGCCAAACAGGAGGGTCAGCAGCAGACGGGCGGAGAAGTTTCCTGAGCTTTCACCGGAGGAAACCAACCAGGCCTGTACTGTCTGGCTCAACACCACAAAACCCACGGCGATCAAAGTGAGCACAGCCCACGCCCGGCGTTTGTGACCCGCCAGGGCTGCGATGCCCCAAAGTACACACAACCCGCCTCCGATCAGCCCGGTGATAAATGTGATGTTGGCTGCAGCCGGAGAGATCTGCTGGAGGAAGTAGGCGAGGCCCGCCAGCACCAGACCGTACGCCATCACTATGCTTGCCATTTTCTTGCTCATAACGAGGAGGAATCGGTCCGTGCAGTTTCAACGTGCAAAATAAGCCCGACGCGGGAACCTTGCACGATCCGTCAAACCGACGAAGCGGCCTGTTATCTCGCAGCGTCGCTCGCAAGGAAAGAAGGCCCAGGCTCAACGAACGCGATGATTCAAGCACACTGACCAATTCCGATGTTTCGTTGCATGGAATGCAACGCAGTTCACCGGATGGCGGCCCGACCATCCGCGTTGGCCTCCAAGGCCGCTCGGCCTCGGACCCTTGTCAGCGGGAGACGCTGACAGCGTCGCCCTGCTGAAATCAATTTGGCTATTGTACCACGGCAGCGTCAAGTCATCCCGTCGCCACGACACCAGGGCGAAGGTGTTCTTAGCAAACGCTTCGCGAGTGCGGTACGGTTTCGCTCGCAGGGCAGTCTTCATTTGGTCGGACTTTCGACTCGCGCAGCTCGCGCGTCTGTGAGCGGCGCCGCAGGAATGCGTTCTTTCCACAGACTCATCAAACCCAGCGTCAGCGCCAGGATTGCCGGACCGACGACCAATCCCACCGGCCCAAACGCCACCAAACCGCCCAACACGGCGATGAAGACCAGAGCATTGTGCAACTTGAGCCGATGACCGACCATGATCGGATAGAGAAAGGCTTCGATGGGTGCGACAAGAACTACACCCCAAACCACCAGCAGTACGGCCCGTCCGATGTGTCCGTCGAGAGTGAGAAATACCGCCGCCGGCCCCCATACGAGCGACGCTCCAACCACCGGCAGGAACGACAGGACGCCCATTGCCAGCCCCCAGAACCATGGCACCGGCAGCCCAAGAATCCAGAATCCAATTCCGCCCAGGACTCCCTGTGCCGCAGCGGTGAGCACCTTGCCGTAAATAATGGCGTAAACGGTATCGCTGAACCGGCGGAAAAGCATTTCTGCCTCACTGTTCGTGACGGGCAGCAGAGATCGGAGGGTGGAAAGTGCTTCCTCCTGGTCACGGAACAGGTAAAAGAGCAAGAAGGCGCTCACCAGCAACTGCGCCACGCCTGCAACCGAGCCTTTGACCACGGAAGACAGGCCGGTTGTCAAAACGTGCGCGACTTCACGAGCGACTTCGCCAAAATCCAAGTTTGCCTCCACCCAGGCGAGGGCGTTGGCAACAGCCTTCACTTGCGCCACCTTCTCCCGCCACTGACCCGTTTCGATTGACTTGGAAATCGAGTTCACGGCGGAGGCGGCGTCCCCGGCGAGTTTGGGGGCAAGCGCAACCGTCGGAAGCACCAAAACAAGCGCAACGGCGGCGACAGAAATCCCAGCCGCGAGCGAACGAAACCGCACTTTGCGGCAAAGCCATTTGTAGAATGGATTGGCCAGCACCGCAAAGGCAACCGCCCAGAGCAACGCAGACAGAAAAGGTTGAACAAGCTGGTAGCAAAAGAACACCGCCAACATGGTCAAACCCACCAGTCCCCAAAACGGCAACTGCCGCCGCGGAAACCAGTCACGTGAGGGCGAAACGGGAGCGGAATTCCTTCCGTTGCCGTCAGCTCTCTCCGTCGAGGTTACACCGCTGTCTCGGTTCATATCACACATGCGCGGCGCGCGGCGCCGACGCTCGCAAATCACGCAGGCGCTCGCCGGTCCGGGTGTTCCTTATCTGCGCGCAACGAGCACGCCGATCAGCAATCCAAAACCCAGCGCGATGCCGAGTGACTCGTACGGATGGGCGCGAATCACGCCGTCGGTGGCTTTCGCGGCGCGCACCGTCTGGTCTTGCAGGCGGCCACAGGTCGCCTTGGTGGACTCCAGTGTGCTGGCCAGCCGCTCACGAACTTTGCTCAGTTTATCGCCCGCTGTGCCCGCCGTGGCTTTCAGCAGGTCTTCCGCATCGCGCATCACCAGCTTGAGATCTCCGTTCAGTCTGTCTTTGGCTTGAAACGTCGTCATAGTTTTGCCTTTCTATTTTTGAAGGTTTTCGACTTTAGTTAACTGGAGGTTCGAGCGAATGCGCTGAACGCTCCGAACTAATTTCGCCGTTGAACGCGCGTCAGACAATCGGGCGTGGGCTGAGCGCGTTTGGGCGTGGGCCGGAGTCGGTTCAGCAGATTGCTTAGGAACGCACGCCAACGACATTGGCGGCCGCACGTCTGCCAGATCCTCAGCAATTTGAAGCCCCCGTGTGCAAACATGGACACTGACGGAGGGACGAGTTAGCTTATGGCCATGATCTATTCCGAATCAAATCCACGTCCTTCCGCTTGGGCAGCGTGGTCTGCGCACCCGGCGGTTTGGAATGGCTTCGCGGTCATTTTGCTGGCTGCGGACTACTTTGCAGGCCCCCTCATCCAATTTCCCATCACCTTCATTTTTCCCGTTGCGCTGGCGGCCTGGCACCGGAACTTCCGATGGGCACTTTTTTTCGCGGTCGGCCAGCCGGTGGCGCGCTTCGCCTTCAATTTATTGTGGGACGCGCCGTGGTCCACGCCGGTGGCGGTGGTCAACCTGGTGATTCGTGTTGCTGTGCTATGCGGGTTTGCCTGGCTGGTGATGCACACTGCCCGGCAAAGGCACCGTATTAGCGCCCTCGAAAGGTTGCTCCCCGTT
>JALOTT010000079.1 GCA_025457745.1 Verrucomicrobiota bacterium | reverse complement strand
GAAGCCGCCTTTGTAGCCCATTTTTCTGGCCTGCTCAATAACAAGGGCTGTTGTTCCTGTAGGGCCGCCGATCAGCATGCCGTCAGGATTGGTGGCAATCGCGGCCTGCAGCGGACCGACAAAGTCTGTTCGTGTGTAGTAGTTGGCGGGCTTGTCTGCCGTTATCGCACCCCCGAGGGTTTCCCAGTATGTCTTAAAGGTTTCGCGCCACTCATCTCCGTATGCGCCCTGCGTTACGACCATGGCAACTTTTCGCCATCCCTTTTCCCATGCCTGTTCGGCAAATGTCTGGGCTTCTGCTAAAGACAATGGTGCAAACAGCACGAAGAGATCATTTTTTATTTTAGTTGCTTTATGTGAACTGGTGTAACCCATGACAATGAATTCACCGCACTCCTCCTGATTCATCTTTAACATGGGTATGGCCGAACTGAAAACAGGAACGAAAATGGCCAGGGCATTTTTTTCCAAAAGTTTACGGGCATTGGCCTGTGCCAGGAAAAAGCTTGCCTTGTCGTCAATTTTTTCCAGTCTGAATGTATATTTCTGCCCGTCGGCGGTGACGCCTCCGGCCGCGTTCAGCTCTTTGATTGCCATTTCAATACCGCTGACACAATCCAGACCGTATTCGCCAGCCGGACCGCTCAGAGGTCCGGAAAAACCGATGACAATTTCCGCTGCGAAGCCCGAAACGCTCCACAAAGCAATGGACGCCATGGCCAGTAAACATGAAATTTTTTTAAAATGCCTCATTTTCCCCTCCTCAATTTGATTAAAAATTAATTCTGTATCATTGCACGATAGCTTTTTATATATCCTGTAACTTGTCAATGGCCTTCTTGGTGGGTGAAGCCGCTTTGGTTCCATCTTTTGCCGGTTCCGGTGTTTTCTTGACCATATCGGACAGGGACTTGCTTTTTTCCTCTGCGGGAGCGGCTGCCGGTTCCGGTGCTGCTGCTTTCTGGGCTGGGGCCGGTGAGGCACTCATTTTCGGCAGGTGGAGGCACTTTTTTGAATATGTCGGACTTACGGTCGAATCATCTTCGCGCCGCGAAGGGCGTAAGGATAGGAGTGAAGGTTGGCACTTGCAGTGCCCGCGCGACCATGACCACAGCATTGCCGGCATCCTGACCGACCATGAGGCCGAGATGCTTCATGATTTTGTCACTGCCCCTTCAGCAGTTGCCTGATTGCATTCTTGTCACGCCTTCGGATTGCGGACAAGAGCTTCGGATCAACCTTGGTTAGCTTGATTCCCGCCGCTTTGTAGGCTTCATCTGGAGTTGCATCATCGCCCTCTTGATGCTGCTTCAGGCGCGAATTCTCCGTGGGGGTCACGTAGTGAAACCTGCCAAATTTGTCTTGGAAGAGCTGCATGATTTTCTTGACTGACTGTTCATCATTCTGCCACTCCGACTTCAACAGATCGCGCGCGGCACGCTTACGCGCGTAGTAATGGTCTTTCGTCAGCCGAGGCTTGAGCGATTCGTTCTCAGGATGATGTTCGTTGATTGCGGTTTCGGACACGAACCCGGACCAAAGGCGATTGTGCTCATGTGGTAGATAGTAGATGGCCGCCCCTATTGTGGTTTCAATAAACCGCTTCTCGTCGTCGTTTGCGGTTTCTCGGTAGGCTTTTTGAATTCCGGTAATCAGATTGAGTAGTTGCCGACAATGCCGAAAAAGCCTCTCCTCGTAGGATTCTGGTGCATTTCTGGCTACTTCCCCTGAAGAAATGCCGGGCGATTTGCGCAACGCGAGCGCACGCTCGGCGTTCTGCAATTCGGCGCTTTTCTCGGGCGATTTCGACACACAGCATTTGTAGCAAATACGTCGCACCATTCGCGACAGCATATACGTCGCGATTGCTTCCGAGAGAGCGCCATCCCTGCCAAGTCGCCACCCGGCCACTTCACTCGCCGGTCGCTTGCGTCATTTTGAACTTTGGCGGTGAATTTGCCGTCTTCAAACCGAATGCTGTTTGTCTGGATTGACTTTACTTGGATCGAGATGGGTTTGCCCTTGAACACAACCGTCCGGTCTGACTTGGTTTTCTTGTGATCATCATCCTTGGAAAAACTCTCAATGGTTTTTCGAGCTTTCAAATAATGCTGCTCAAATTCCATTTCAGAAACATACCCATACACGAAGCCGCGCAGACTGGGATTGTCTTGAATGACCCGCAAGATCGTTTCCGCGCTTACCCACTTGTGCGGATCACGGATATTGTTCAGCACCTTTTCGAGCTGTGGGTCGTTGGTCATCGCAAAACTATTTCTGATTGAACGGCTTGAAGAATTCCGCCAACGACACCCCCAGTGCCTTGGTTATAGCCTCCAGATTTTCAATGCTGATGTTTGTCTCGCCGCGCTCGACCCGGCCAATGAAAGTGCGATGAAGGTCGCTGGCCAGTTCGCCTAGTTTTTCTTGTGACGCAATCCCGCGCGCCTCCCGTAATTCACGCACGCGCTCACCGATCAGCGATTTGATATCTTTGCTGGATTGCTTCGGCACGTTGCATTTGTATCAAATACGTCGCACCAGTTTCGACAGCATATACATCGCACTCGGTTTTTCCGTTTGAGCCTTTTCCCGTCAGCGGCTACGCTGCGCAGGCGTTGTTTGAGGAATGAAACTCAATTTGCCGCACTTGGTTTAATCTGTTATTTGTTTTCCATGATTCAGCCGGAGCAACTGGTTGGCGGCGAATGGGCCGAGTGGTATCGGCTTACGCCTGTGCAACGCTGGCTGGAAAGCGAGAAACTCTGGCAAACCTACCTCGCGCTCGGAGGCTCACTTGATCCCGAACCCGATACGCAAAGTCCTTTCTTCGATGCGCAAGCACCGCGTCCGCGCCCTGCTCATGGGCGGACAGGCGTGCGTGTTCTACGGCGCGGCCGAGTTTAGCCGCGATACGGACTTCGCCATCCTCGCCGACGCGGCCAATCTCGCGCGGTTGCGGAAAGCGCTGGCGGACTTGCGCGCCGAACCCATCGCGGTGCCGCCGTTTGAACTGAAATATCTCCGGCGCGGCCACGCCATCCACTTCCGCTGTCAACACCCCGAAGCCTTGCGGATGCGCGTGGATGTGATGTCCAAGATGCGCGGCGTGGATGCTTTCGCCAAACTCTGGCGGCGACGCACGATCATCGAACTGCCGGACGGCACAAAGTGCGACCTGCTTTCATTGCCCGATCTGGTGCAGGCCAAGAAAACCCAGCGCGACAAGGACTGGCCGATGGTCCGGCGATTGATGGAGGCTCATTATTTCTTGCACCACGCCAAACCGCGCACGGCGCAGATAAAATTCTGGCTCTTGGAACTTCGCACGCCGCAATTGTTGCTGGCAGTGGCGCAAGCCCACGCCAACCTGGCCCGGCGGCTCGCCGCCAAACGCTTTCTGCTCCGGCACGCGGCTTCCGGCAAGCTCGCGAAACTCGAAAGGGCACTGGCTGACGAAGAGGCCCGGTTGCGGGCGGAGGACAAAGCCTACTGGCGGCCGCTGCTGAAGGAATTGGAAAGATTGAGGCATCCAAAATGAAACCCGTCCCGCTCACCGGTCTAATCGTGACCAAGCTCGACGGCACGAGCAAAGGCGGCATGGTGGTGGCGATCCAGAAGGAACTCGGCCTGCCGATCAAATTCATCGGCCTCGGCGAACAGCCGGACGATTTGCAACCCTTCGACGCCAAACAATTCGCCCAGGCGTTGTTTGAGGAATAGTCCTTGAAGCTATTCGTCCAAAGCGACCCTTAAGATTCATTCGCGGCGAGAGTCTCTTCGCCGGAAATAAAAGAGGAGCGCGAGCGTCAAGAATCCAAAACTTGTCGGTTCCGGAACGATTTGAAACTGAAAATTGGGGCCGAGCAAAGCAAGGTTGACATTTTCCGATGCGGGAGATGTTGTGGGCGACCACTCACCACTGGGAGACAGATAGTAACTTGCAAACTGGCTGATGTAGGACGAAGTGTCGAATTGTAAAATCCCCTCAACTCCATTTCGAGAATAGACAAACAGATTTGCCGATGAGGTAAAGTTCGAGAATTGAGCAGAAATGAAATAAGTGTGTCCCGCAGACAGAAGCAAAGATGGAACAGCCTGAAAATTAGTAGATGGACCAGTAAAGAAATTACCAAGCGAGCCTGTGTAGTCATAGTTGGCAATGACTTGATTTGTTTCCGACCAAAAACTGACTTGTGGCGCGGTTGAAGAAATCCCCGTAACCAACAAATCTGAAGTCGGAATAAACGACCACCCAACTCCTCCCGGCGCATAGCCGGCAACAGGAAAACCCGAGCTGAAATGCACCGCATCAAGATTTCCTTGTCCAAAACTGAATCGGCAGAAACCGAACAACAACAGAAGAAGTCCATGTCTTCGCATGAAACAATTGTAAGCCGTCCGCCATTTCTTACAATGAAAACTCCTCCATTTCTTCTCACCACTGCGGTTCAAAATTATCCGTGGTTGATTTTCATTCCGGCTGGCAGCCCTTTCCGTCTTGGCCTTTTTCCTTCAGCAGCTACGCTGCGCGGCGATGTCTGACGCCCAATTCATGCGCCTCGCCCTCCGCCACGCCCGGCGCGGTTACGGCACGACTTCGCCGAATCCCGCGCTTGCCAAGCGTTTCGCGCCAGTTAGATTAGCCGCATGAGCGACAAACAAGCTGCTCTTGAAGCGATTCGCCAGTTGCCGGACGAGGTTTCGTTCCGCGAAATTCGCGACGAAATCGAGTTCCTCGCCGCCGTCCGCGAAGGCGAGGCGCAGGCCGATCAGGGCAGGCTCATCCCGCTCGAACAGGTGGAGAAAAATCTCCTGTCATGGCTTTCCAAGTCCTCGTAACCGAGATCGCCAACGAGGACCTCGCCGGTTTGGTTCGCTACATCGGCCGCGATAATCCCGCCGCCGCCGAACGTTTCGGGCTGGCGTTGCTCGAAAAACTCAAGCTGCTCCGCGAACATCCTTTGCTCGGCCGTATTGTGCCCGAGCGAGGCGAGCCGACCTTGCGTGAAATCATTCATCATCCCTACCGTATTGTTTACCGCGTTCGCGAGCGTGAGCAGGTTGTCGAAGTGTTGCGCTTCTGGCACGGCGCGCGCGGCAAACCGGAACTTCGCAAATGAATGATTTCGCTTTCATGCACCTTGCCCCCGGCTCGCTCGGCCCGGCGACGGCCCGGCTTCGCCGTCACTTTGCCGTCACAACAACGTAGTTCTTTTTGCCTTTGCGGAGCAGGGCGTGTTTGCCGAAAAGCAGATCGCTCGTCGTCACGGCGCGGGTGGCGCTGGCTTCGCGGACGTTGTTGATGTTCACACCACCGCCTTCGATGTCTTTTCGCGCCTGGCCTTTAGACGGGCAAAGGCCGGCGTGGACGAGCAATTCCACGAGCGGCAACCCCGCACCGTCGAGTTTGGCCTTCTCGATTTCTTTGGTCGGCACTTCGCCAACGATTTCGTTGAAGGTGGTTTCGGAAACGCCATCGAGGTTGCCGCCGAAAAGAATTTCGCTGGCGCGCAGGGCTTCCGTCGTGGCGTTTGCGCCGTGAATCAAATCGGTCGCGGCTTTCGCCAATGCCTTGTGCGCTTCGCGGGCGCCGGAGTTTTCGGCGTGCTTCTTTTCCAGCGCGGTGATTTCGTCCCGCGAGAGAAACGTGAAGAATTTCAGGTAGCGGAGGACGTCGCGGTCGTCGGTGTTGATCCAGAACTGGTAGAAGCGATAAACGCTGGTGCGTTTCGGGTCGAGCCAGATGGCGCCGGCGGCGGTCTTGCCGAACTTCGAACCGTCGGCGTTGGTGATGAGCGGGAGCGTCAGGCCGAAGACGGTTTTGCCGAGTTTCTTGCGGCAGAGGTCAATGCCGGCGGTGATGTTGCCCCATTGGTCACTGCCGCCGATTTGCAATTCGCAATTTTGGTCGCGCGCCAGCACGTAAAAATCAAACGCCTGCAACAGCATGTAGCTGAATTCGGTGTAGCTGATGCCGACTTCGCGGTCTTCCATGCGCGCCCGGACGCTTTCCTTGGCGACCATCTGGTTGACGGAAAAATGTTTTCCGATGTCGCGCAGGAATTCGAGATACGAAACGTTGGCCGTCCATGAGGCGTTGTCCACGAGGTGCGCGGGGTTTTGTTTCGTGTCGAAGTCGAGGAGCTTCGCCAGTTGTTGCCTTACGCTCGCGATGTTGTGGTCCAGGATTTCTTTCGTGAGCAACTGCCGCTCCTGCGTCTTGCCGCTGGGGTCGCCGATGCTGCCCGTCGCGCCGCCCGCAAGCGCGATGGGATGATGGCCGAGCAATTGAAATCGGCGCAGTGCCAGCAGCGGCACGAGATTGCCAACATGCAGGCTGTCGGCGGTGGGGTCGAAACCGCAGTAGACCGTGATAGGGCCGCCGCCCCTCACCCCGTCCCTCTCCCCATCGGATGGGGAGAGGGTGTCCGCAGGACAGGTGAGGGGGGTTCCAAGCGATGTGCGTCTGGCGAGTTCCGCCGTGTCCGTACAGTCGGCTACGAGGCCGCGCCAGTTGAGTTCGTCCAGAATGTTCACGCGCGAAAGGTAAATAGCCCATGGGCGATAGCCAACACCGGATTTGCCGGCGCGTTCCCGCGAAGCGCAATGGAGTTGCCAATCCGACGAGTGCGGGCACCGCCACCGCACGTAGTGGGGCAGCCCGTCCCGGCTGGTGGGATTGCCTGCAGGCGGGACGCCCGCAGGGACGATCACAGCCGGGACGGACTGCGCCACGACACGGAGCGACGTCCAAATAAGTCTGCTGGCGGGCGCGGATTTTTCAAGCCAGTTGTGTGGCCGGCTTGTGATGGAAACCCGCCATGACCCATTTGCGCGCGAGCCACAGGCCGAGGGGCGAACTCAGGGCGACAAAACTGTAAATCAGCCACATCGTGCCGGTGCGAAGTTCGGCGGGTGGAGTTTTGTCCGGGCAATAGTTCGCCAGCATCCAGCCGGAATAAAAGCCGGTCGTGCCTTTGGCGAGCAGCCACGGGATGTTGGCCAGGCCCATGTATTGCGCCACGCGGCCGGGCGGCGCGAGTTCGGAGGCGTATTCGAGAAAGCGCGCGGACCACAACGCCTCGCCGATGGAAAAGATCACGAAGTAGGTGATGAGCCGCGTGAGGTTCGGCCCGCCGCAGAGCAGAAACGTGGGCAGCGCCGAGACGAGCGTGCCGATTACCATCATCTTGTAAACGTTGATGTGGCGCGTCAACGCCACCGCCAGCGGCACGCCGAAGAAAATGATGCCGGGGTTGATCCAGTTGACGAGCCATTCCATGTGGTCGGCCACGTCCTTGTTGTAGGCGCGCATGATGTATTGCGGCATGGTGAGCCATTGATGGGCGAAGAGCGTGCGCACGGGCAGCAACATGAAGATGAAGAAAATGAAGCGCGTGTTGGAGAACGGGCCTTCGGTGAAGTAACGCTTGAGGCGGACGGAGAGCGGCGCGGTGTTGGTCTGGCGCAATGCTTCCGCCGTGTCGGGACGGACCTTGGCGGCTTCAGTTTTTCGGGTGAAGAACGCAAGAAACACCAGCAGCGTCAGCACCGTGACGCCGAGGCAGACCCAGTTCACCGCCTGGACGCCGGTGCCAGAGAATCGCGCCAACCAGCTTACCAACGAGCCGGCCTGCTCGGTGGCCTTGCCATCCTTGAGCTCCTGCACTGCGGGCCGAATCCACGAGGACAACGTCGCGATGCCGACGATGCCGAGATTCATCACGGCATAGATCAAGCCGTAACCCATCGAGCTGGTTTTTTCGTCGGTGTACTGCTTGATGCCGGAATAGCAGACGGGTTGGAGAATCGCTTCTCCCGACGCGATCACCATCAGCGAAACGATCACGGCCACCGTCACCAACGGCGCGCCGGCGAGACCGGGAGCAAGACAGTAGAGCAATCTCCCAACCACAGTCAGCACCAATGCCGCGATGATGGCGCGTCGCAATCCGAATCCTTCCGCGATGCTGCCCAGCCCGAGCATCAACAGCGTGATGAGCATCGTAAAAACTGAAACGGTGACACCCGCCCACTTGTCGCCCCAGCCGAGGTCAGTGGAGAGATAGGTTGTCATCAACGTGAGCACGCCGAAGTAGGCCGCCGAGTCCACGACAAACGCGCCGATGACGAACCACAAGGCGCGCGGGCACTTGAGAATGTCGGTGAACGAGGTGACGAAATTGCGGAGGGCGGAAGGAGCGGTTGTAGTCATGCTATGATCGTTGGGCGGAGAGTAGAGTGCCGATGGCCGATAGCCAACACCGACTTTGTGGCGTACTCGCGCTTTTCGCGGGGTGACCAAGCGGGAAACAGGAAGGGAACATTCAAGATTCAACATTGAAAACCCAATGCCCGATGGGCGCTTGATGCAGTCGCTTGGGCGTTGAGCGTTGAAGGTTCGGTCTGGAATGTTTCCCTATTCGCACCAACGCGCCGAATCGGAGTTCGGCGCTCCAAAAAAGCGGGCGGGCCGTTGCCGGCCCGCCCGTGTGCAAAACAGTTCCCGTATCGGCGGCTATTCCGGCTTGGCCGCTTCGTCGGCGGCGTCGAAGGCGTGTTGCAGGGCCACGAGGTCTTCGCCGGGTTTGAGGGCGTCGAGCGCCACCTGTTCGGCCTTGAGTTGTTCGGCGGAGTAGTTGGCGGCCTTGATGGAAAGACCGATGCGCCGGTCGCTCCGGTCAATCTTGATGACGCGCGCGGTGACTTCCTGGCCGGGCTTGAGCACGTTCTTGATCTTGTCCACGCGCTCCTCGCTGATTTGCGAGATGTGCACCAGCCCGTCAATTTCATGCTGCAAGCCGACGAACGCGCCGAAGCTGGCCAGCTTGGTCACGTTGCCAGTGACGAGGTCGCCGACCTTGTAGAGTTGATCAATTGTCTCCCATGGATCGGTCGCGAGTTGTTTGACACCCACGGCGATGCGCTGGTTGGCCTTGTCCACCTCCAGCACGACGGCTTCGACTTCGTCGCCCTTCTTGAAGACTTCGCTGGGGTGATTGATTTTGCGCGTCCACGAAATGTCGGACACATGAATCATGCCGTCCAACCCTTCCTCCAGTTCGATGAACGCGCCGTAGCTGGTGAGGTTGCGGATCTGACCTTTGACGCGGGTGCCCGTGGGATACTTTTCCTGGGCTTGGTCCCACGGGTTGGCTTCGAGTTGGCGGATCCCGAGGCTGATTTTTTGTTCCTCGCGGTTGATACCAAGGACGATGGCTTCGATTTCCTGGCCGGCTTTGAGCATGTCGCCGGGTTTGGCGACGCGCTTGGTCCAGGAAAGTTCGGTGACGTGGATGAGGCCTTCGACACCCGGCTCGAGTTCCACGAATGCGCCGTAGGGCACGAGGTTGACCACCTTGCCCTTGACCTTCGCTCCGACCGGGAACTTGGTTTCGATCTGGTCCCACGGATTGGCCATCTTCTGCTTGAGGCCGAGGCTGACGCGTTCCTTTTCCTTGTTTACGTCGAGCACCACCACGTCAATGTCCTGGCCGACTTTGAGGACGTCCGACGGGTGGGCGATGCGGCCCCAACTCATGTCGGTGATGTGCAGCAAGCCGTCAATGCCGTTGAGGTCAATGAACGCGCCAAAGTCGGTGATGTTCTTGACTGTGCCCTTGCGAATGTCGCCGGGCGTCATTTCCGCGAGCAACTTCTGGCGGCGCTCGGTGCGTTCGGCCTCGATGAGTTCGCGGCGGGAGAGGACGATGTTCTGCCGCTCCTGGTTGATCTTGACGACCTTGAAATCGTAGGTGTTGCCGACGAACTGCGCGAGGTTCTTGGGCGTCATGACGTCAATCTGCGACGACGGCAGGAAGGCCTCGACGCCGATGTTGACGATCAACCCGCCTTTGACGATGGACTTGACCTTGCCGGCGATGCGGCCGCCCTCGTTGCAAATCGTGAGGATGCGTTCCCAGTTCTTCTTGAATTCGGCCTTTTCCTTCGAGAGCACGACCATGCCCTCTTTATCTTCGAGTTTTTCGATGAGGACATCCACCTCGTCGCCGACCTTGACGGTTTTGATGTCTTCAAATTCGGCGGCGGGGACGGTGCCCTCGCTCTTGTAGCCGATGTCCACCAAGGCTTCCTTGGGGCGGACTTCGATGATGCGACCGGCGACAATTTCGCCGGCGGCAAAGCGGATGGGGGCGGTGCTTTGCTTCAGGGCTTCTTCCATTGTGAGCATAATGACTGTGCTTTCTTGAACTGCGGGAGACCAGGCATTCCGCGACGGCGGAACGGCGAAGCTCCATTGCCTAATCTGACCAGACGTTGCAGGGCAACGGAGGTTGAAGGTTAGGTTGATTGTTAACTTTCGTTTCTCAGCCTCAACGAACGTCCGCACACGCGGCGTTCAGGCGCGGGTAAGATAGGGGGAAAACCGTCGGTAGCAAGGGGAAATTATTCACAATCCGGCCATCGAATTGATGCCGAGTTGCCGCCTGTTTTGAATTTGAATGATCAGCGAAGGCTTTTATCCTGCGCCGTGCTTAAACGCCTCGCCTTTCTCCTTTCCCTGCTCAGTCTGACCACGATTTCGTGGGCGCAAGTCACCAACTCTTTTCCGCTCTGGCCGGACGATGCCCCCGGCGCGCTGGGCAAAGGAACGAATGACATGCCCACGCTCACGCCGTTCCTGCCCGACCTGGCGAAGGTCACCGGTTTGCCGCACCGAAGCGACGCGGAGGCGGTCGCGGCCATCGTGATTTGTCCCGGCGGCGGCTACGGCGGGTTGGCCGACCATGAAGGTAGCCATTACGCCCGGTGGTTCAACGAACTCGGGATCGCGGGTTTCGTGCTGAAGTATCGGCTCGGCTCCGCGGGTTACCGTCATCCGGCGATGTTGCAGGACGCCGCGCGCGCCTTGCGCACCGTGCGCGCTCGCGCCAGCGAGTGGAACGTTGATCCAAAACGCATCGGCATTATCGGTTCGTCCGCCGGCGGCCATCTGGCGTCCACGTTGGTTACGCACTTCGACGCCGGCAAACCCGACTCGGCCGACCCCATTGAGCGGGTGAGTTCGCGGCCCGACCTCGGCATTCTTTGTTACCCGGTGATCACCATGACCGGCCCGCACGCGCACAAGGGTTCTCGAAAGAATTTGCTTGGAACAAACCCCCCGGTTGAACTCACCGAACTGCTTTCCAACGAAAAGCAGGTGACCAAAGAGACGCCGCCATGTTTTCTCTGGCACACGTGGGAAGACAAAGGCGTGCATATTGAAAACGCGATGATGTTCGCCGCGGCGTTGCAGGCGGCCAACGTGCGGTTCGAGTTGCACGTTTACGAGCGCGGCCCGCACGGCCTCGGCCTCGGCACGAGTGAATGGAAACCCGAGGCGCGTCATCCGTGGACGCGGGACTGCGCGTTTTGGTTGAAGGAACGGGGTTTCGCAAAATGACAAAGCGCGGATTGTCCCAATCCGCAGCGGCCCGAAATACGCACGCGCTGCGAGTTGAAGACAACTCGCGGTCCGATTCAAAGCGCCCGCGGTGGTAATGATGAAGTGCGCTCCTCTGGAATTCCCCTGCAAAATTGTAATTGCGCCGCCCGGCGCTTTGCCCTACTTGTCAGGCAAAACTTAACGAAAGGTTTTCTATGACACCGATAATAATGCTCGTCGTGGTGGTGGCACTCGCGTTGTTCGCCGTGATGTTCGTCGTCGGCATCTATAACAAGCTCGTGGC
>JALOTT010000445.1 GCA_025457745.1 Verrucomicrobiota bacterium | reverse complement strand
AATGACCTCGCGCTGTCGGGCAACATGATTGTCGAGGTCAACCGGGCGGGCTTTGCCAGCGACAAGGTCAATGTCAGCGGCTTGCTCGTCAATCTCGGTACCGGTTCGATCATCGTCACAAATCTCGGGGCGCCCCTTCAAGTGGGCGACACCTTCGCGCTGTTCAACAAGGCGGTATCGAACGGCGACGCCATGACAGTCACGGGGGGCGGCAGTTCGGTGACATGGAGCAATCGGTTGGCGTTGGACGGCAAGATCCAGGTGCTGTCCCTCGTTTCGACCACTCCCACGAACCTCACCTACAGCCTCTCGGGCAGCACCCTGACGTTAAGCTGGCCGGCCAGTCATCTCGGCTGGTCTGTCCAGTCCAACGCCGTCAGCGTCACCTCACCTGCCAACTGGTTCACAATTCCCGGTTCGTCCGGCGCCACGCAAATCCTCATCACGGTGGATCCCGCCAAACCGAACGTGTTCTACCGGATGTCCTTGCCGTTGCCGTAAAAGAAGAGTCACGCCAACGACCACACCAAGTCAGCGACCTCCGGCAAAGCCGGAGGGTTTCTCGATGGACTAAAAACTGCGTGTTTGGCTGTCGCGCCTGTTCAAAATGCCGAAAAATGAACTGATGGAAAAGCAATTCTCCGTCTCCGCGCGGAGCGTCAAGAGCAAATTGCTATCAATCATCCTCTGCCTCGCGGCGCTCGACGCCGGCTTGGTGGCCGCGGCCACCCCCACCGGCGTCCCCGCCTTTCCCGGCGCCGAGGGCTTCGGCCGTTTCGCGCTGGGCGGGCGGGGTGGCGATGTCTATCACGTCACGACGCTCGCGGATGCGGGCCCGGGCTCGCTCCGCGAGGGCCTTCGCTCCGCGACGGGACCGCGCACGATCGTCTTCGAGGTCGGCGGCACGATCCAACTCAAGAGTCAGCTCCTCCTGGACAAGTCCTGCATCACGATCGCCGGCCAGACCGCCCCCGGCGACGGCATCACGCTCCGCGATTTCACGTTTCGCATCAACCGGGCGCACGATGTGATCGTACGTTACCTGCGCCTGCGTCTCGGCGACGAAAACAAGGCCAAAGGCGCCAAGGGCGGCGACGATACGTTTAACACGGACGACGTCGACCGCGTGATCATCGACCACTGCTCGCTAAGCTGGGCGATCGATGGCACGCACGATTTGCGGCGCGGCGGCAACTTCACCCTCCAGTGGTGCATCATCAGTGAAGCGCTCAACCGCAGCATTCACGGGAAGGGCGGCAGCCACGCGATGGCCGCCTCCTATCGGGATCCCAGCGGACCCATCACCCTGCACCACAACCTGATTTCGACCTGCCGCGACCGTCATCCCACGCTCGGCAGCGCGCTCCAGCCGCCGCGCTACACCGTCGATTTCCGCAACAACGTCATCTACAACTGGAGCAAAGGCAACACGGCGAATTTCTGCGACCACTTCATCAACTGCCTCAACAACGTCTGGCGGCCCGGTCCGATGACGGATCCAGCGGCGCTGCCGATCGCGATGAAGGGCGGCCTGCCTGATCTCGCCCGGGGCCACATGAGTGGAAATGTGTTCGAGGGCCGCGAAGATCTCACGCGCGACAACTACGCCGCCCTCGATTTCAAGCGGTGGCTGACGCCGCCCACGAAGTATCTCTATCGTGGCCAGCTCGCCGATTGGAAATCAGCCGAACCCGACCTCGGCGCGAACGCCCCGGTCACGCAGTCCGCCACCGAAGCCTACGAACTCGTGCTTGCCCGCGCGGGCGCCTCGCTCCGCCGCGATGCCGTTGACACCCACGTCACCAGCGACGTGCGCCGGAAACAGGGCAAACTCCTCGACTCGCAAGCGGAGGTGGGCGGCTGGCCGCAACTCGCATCGGCGCCGGCGCCGCTCGACACCGACCGCGACGGCATGCCCGACGCCTGGGAAGTCGCGCACGGCCTCGATCCCATGAATCCCGCCGACGGTGCCGCCGTCGCGGCCAACGGCTACACCAATCTCGAGAACTACCTCAACGCGTTGGTAAAATGAGGGGCTGCCCCGGCGACTGAACTCGATCCGTCTCATGAAACGATTTTGTCTTTCCGACCTGAACCTGGAGCAGAACCTTTCCGCCCGTGAGAAGAGCAAAAACAAACTGCGCGGGCAGGAGGTTGCGCTCCAAGAAAGCGAGGCACGTTACCACATTCTTAGATCGCGCACCATGCTCCTGCTCGTGACCATTATCGGACTGGGCATGGGCGGGCGGGGATTAGCCGCTGCAATCCCTCCGGGCAGGGACAGTATGCCCCATGAGATCGCGAGGATCACCGCGCCATTCCCGATGCCGCAGTTGGATCGGCCACAATTTCCCGACCGGGTTTTCAACATTCAGGATCACGGGGCAGTCACAGGTGGCCAGACGAAGAACACCGACGCGATCACGAAAGCCATCGCCGCGGCGGCGCGGTCCGGTGGCGGCACGGTGCTCGTGCCGGCGGGAACGTGGCTGACCGGCGCCATTCATCTCGATAACAACATCAACCTGCGATTGGCCGAGGGGGCGGTTCTGCTGTTCAGCCAGAACTTCGGCGACTACCTGCCCGCCGTGCTGTCACGGCACGAGGGAATGGATTGCCTGAAGTATTCTTCGTTCGTGTACGCGAACGGGAAGACCAACATCGCCATCACCGGACAAGGTACGCTGGAGGGCCAGGGAAAACCATGGTGGGTGTCGGAGAAGAAATTGCGGGCGCTTGATGCCAAAACCCTGGAGCAATTGGCGGACGAAAACGTGCCAGTGGAGCAGCGGAGCGTGCATCTGCGCCCGGCGTTCTTCCAGCCGATCCACTGCCGCAACGTGCTGGTGGAAGGGGTCACCTTTCGCTTCGGGGCGTTCTGGACGATCCAGCCGACCTATTGCGAAAACGTAATCGTGCGCGGCGTGAAAATCGTCACCCAGGGCGACTACGGCCACGCGCCCAACGGCGACGGCGTGAATCCCGACTCGTGCCGCAACGTGCTCATCGAGTATTGCGACCTCGAAACTGGTGATGACTGCGTCACGCTCAAATCCGGACGGGCCGCCGACGGACTGCGCGTCGCGCAACCGCTGGAAAATGTGGTGGTCCGCCATTGCCGGACAGGCCAGGGCCATGGCGGCATCACGGTAGGCAGCGAGACGTCCGGAGGCATCCGCAACGTCCATGTCCACGACTGCGCATCTTCCGGAACCGATCGCGGGGTGCTGATCAAGACGGCGCGCGGTCGTGGCGCGGTCATCGAAAACCTCTGGTTTGAAAACCTGACCATGGGAAGAATAAAAGCCGAGGCGATCCGCCTGCACATGCTGCGCTACACCCCGCGCTTCCCTGTGTTCCCGGTCACCGAAACCACGCCCCGCCTGCGCAACATCCATTTTCGCAACATCACTTGCGAACGGGCTGGCGGCGATGCCATTCAGAT
>JALOTT010000444.1 GCA_025457745.1 Verrucomicrobiota bacterium | reverse complement strand
CCGCCGCGCGCCGGGCTGGAGAAGGGGGTCTTAGACCAGATCCTGCGGCTGAAACCGCAGACGCTGGCGTACATTTCGTGCGACCCGGCGACTCTGGCGCGTGATGCGCGCCGGCTGACTGCAGGGGGTTACATGCTGGAAAAGATCACACCCTTCGACCTGTTCCCGCAGACCTACCACATCGAGTCGATCAGTTTTTGGAAATTAAAATAGAAAAACGGCCTGTGATGGGATTCTTTACGGGGAGAATTCCAGCAATTCGTCGGCAGCAGGCAAGAAAAAGGGGCAAACCGCACATCGAAACATCGAATGACCTGATCGAAGAGATTCTTGCGCTATGGAAAGATCGCATCGGGAGCGACTATTCAGGCTACAGAGGCCATGTCTATCGTATGTTCAACTTCTGCCTGGCTCTCCGCCCCTGTACCGAGGAAGAAAAGCAGAAGCTGGCGATTGCCGCATGTTTCCATGACATCGACCTCTGGTCCGACCACACGGTTGATTACATTCCTCCTTCGGTTGCTCAAGCAAGGATGTACCTATCCAATATTGGTCGACAGGCATGGTCCGAAGAAATCGAACTTATGGTCGAGATGCACCACAAGGTTCGCGCCATTCAGGGTAGTCGCTACCCGCTGGTCGAGCTCTTTCGAAAGGGTGATCTGGTCGACTTCTCGCTCGGTGTGTTTGCTTTCGGCATTCCGCGTTCCTACGTCAGACAGGTTAAGGCGACTCTGCCCAACAACGGTTTTCACAGATTTCTAATGAAGGGCGCGAGAGAGTGGTTCTCAAAGCATCCGTTCAGCCCGCCTCCATTCATGAAGTGGTAATGCATGGCAAGTCTTAGATGAACTCTGGGCCACATGACCGACACGTTTGACCCGCTGCCGGGCGAGACCGGCAATCGGCGGTGGTTCAAGCATCTTCTCGACTAAAATGGCTGCTGCCACTGGAGGTCGTGCCAGGGCTGTCACTTCCGATTCAGGATGCATCACATGAGCGTGATCGAGCAGCGAGGTTGGGGGTCCTAGACCCGCGCCGCCGGGGTGTCGGATCAGGCTAGCCGCCGGCAAGTTGCCGCGTGGCTGCTGGTGTGCTGTGCGCTGGTGTTCGCGATAGTGGTCGTGGGCGGGGTCACGCGCCTCACCCATTCGGGGCTGTCGATCACCGAATGGCAGCCAATCGTGGGCACGGTGCCGCCGCTTTCGGACGCCGCCTGGCAGGAGGCGTTCGCCAAGTACCAGCGGACGCCGGAGTTCCAGCAGGTGAACCGTCACATGTCGATGGCGGAGTTCAAGCCGATCTTCTGGATGGAATGGGCGCACCGCCTGCTCGGACGGCTCATCGGGTTCGCGTTCTTCGTCCCG
Source organism: Verrucomicrobiota bacterium (assembly GCA_025457745.1). Classification (GTDB taxonomy): domain Bacteria; phylum Verrucomicrobiota; class Verrucomicrobiia; order Limisphaerales; family JADLHS01; genus JALOTT01. The sequence goes on along the minus strand of JALOTT010000444.1, from coordinate 2,079 downwards.
TTCCTGTATTTCCTGCTGCGCAGAAGGCTCGATTCGAGCCTGAGCTGGCGGCTTCTCGGGATTTTCGTCCTGGGCGGGCTGCAGGGCGCCATGGGGTGGTACATGGTGCAGAGCGGGCTCGTTGACGATCCGCGTGTGAGCCAGTTCCGTCTCACGGCCCACCTCGGTCTCGCGTTCCTGATTTACGGACTCATGTTCTGGGTGGCGCTTGGCCTGCTGCACCCGCGCGATGCGCACCCCGATCCGCAATTCGCCGGGCTGCGCAGCTTCTCGACCTGGCTCGTCGGGCTTGTATTCGTTATGGTGCTGACCGGGGGCTTCGTGGCCGGGATCCGTGCGGGCTTCGCCTACAACACGTTTCCGCTCATGAACGGGCATGCGGTGCCGCCGGAGCTATTCATGCTGCAGCCATGGTGGCTGAACTTCTTCAGCAACATGGCCACCGTCCAGTTCAATCACCGCCTGCTCGCGTGGGTGCTCGCGTTCCTCGTGCCGTGGTTCTGGCTGCGCGGTCGGCGGGTGCGCCTGCCCGCCCCCGCCCGGTTCGCAAGCCATGGGCTGCTGGCCGCGCTGGTTCTCCAAGTGGCCTTGGGCATCGCCACGCTTCTGCTCGTGGTGCCGATCGGGTTGGCGGCCGCCCATCAGGCCGGCGCCGTGGTACTGTTCACGGCCGCGCTCTGGCTGGCGCACGAGCTTCGACGCGGCTGACGCGCGATGACGGGGACGGTGGAGCGGGGTGCGCTGGTGCGCCGGATCGCTGCCTTCGCCGCGTTTGGCACCTTCGTGATCGTGGTCGCGAGCGCTTTCCTCCGCCTCTCGGCACCGCACCAGGACTGCGCCGACTGGCCAGCGTGCTATGGCAGGGTGACCCAGGCCGCCGATGGCACGGAGCCAAGCGCGGCGCGGCGCTCCGCCCGACTCGCGCACCGAATCGCCGCTACTGCGGTAGCCGCCGCCATCCTCGCCCTCGCGGTCGTTTGCTTCACGCGGCGCCCCGGATCGCGCACCGACCGGACGCTCGCGGTGGCGCTCGTCGTGCTGACGGGTTTTCTGGCGGTGCTCGGGCGGTGGACGCCGACCGGCGCCCTGCTGCCGGCCGTCACGGTGGGCAATCTGGCGGGCGGCTTCGGACTGCTCGCCCTGCTCTGGTGGTTGCGGCTCCGCCATGCGGAAGGGCCCCACAGCTCGAACGCGCGCTCCCCACGCTGGCTCGCTATCGGCGCGATCGCACTGTTGAGCGCAACCGCCGTCCTCGGTGCCCTCGTGAGCGCCAACTATGCAGCGCTCTCGTGTACAACGCTACCGGACTGTAACGGCAGTTGGTGGCCGGCGCCGACGCTCGCCGCCTTCGACATGTTGCGCCCGCTCGGCGTGGATGGTGCGCAACGCGCGCAGCTCGCGGAATACGCGCCGTTTCTCCACATGCTGCACCGCTATCTGGCGGCGGCGTCGGCCCTCGCGGCCATGGCGCTTGGGTCGTGGCTGCTCGCGAGGGGGCAGGGCGGGAGAGGGCTGGGGGCCTGGATGCTTGCGCTGTTGGCACTGCAGATCGGGCTCGGTGTCACTGCGATCACCCGGTCACTTCCGCTGCCGGTAGTCGTGCTACACAACGGGATCGCGGCACTGCTGCTGATCGCCGTGGTGACTGCAAGCTATCGACTCGCGCCAGGGCGGGTGGCGCAGCGGAGCGGTTGTTGAACCTTGCGGCCCTGATTCGGGAGATCGGACGCGGACCACAGGGGTCGCGTGACCTCTCGGAGGCGGCCGCCTGCGAGCTCTACGGCGCGATGCTGGACGGTCACGTGCCCGACATGGAGCTCGGTGCCATCCAGATCGCGCTCCGGGTGAAGGGCGAGGGGCCCGAGGAATTGTTGGGCTTTTACCAGGCGCTCGAGGCGCGGCGAGCAACCCTGACGTTGCAAGATCCAGCCGCGCGCCCGGTTGTGCTGCCGAGCTACAACGGCGCGCGCCACCAGGCCAACCTCACCCCTCTGTTGGCATTGCTGCTCAGCCGCTTCGGCGTGCCGGTGCTGATCCACGGTGCGCCAGAGGCCCATGGGCGTATCACCACCCAGGCGG
>JALOTT010000078.1 GCA_025457745.1 Verrucomicrobiota bacterium | reverse complement strand
GTTGCACTCCTGCAGAGCCCTATCCTCCCAGCCGCAACTCCACCCTACCTCGAAAATAGAAAATTTCGCAACCTTCCCGTTGACAAACCACATACCCGTGGTTCGCGGTTCACCCCAACTGCCGTTTCAAGACTTAATGATTGGGGCCGGACACTACTGCACCTTCAATTTCAGTTCGTTCATCCGTTTGCGAGCCGGGTTGAGAACCTGCGGCAACTTGGCGGACTTCAGCACCTGGTTCAACGCCACCCCGATGTCTGCGGCATCTTTCGTGCCGAGCTTCTCGGCGATGTTGACGGCCACCGCGCCGGCCTCATCCGCCACCGCCGCATCCGACAAGTGCGGCGTCACCAAGCGCAGTGACTCGACCGTCAGGATGTCCCCCAACCCGGCGAGCACGAGTTTCTTTTCCGGTGTGCTGGTCGCCAAGGTTGCAGCTTCGGTCAACATCTTGAGTTTCACCGTGGTGTTCGACTCCGATTCGCGCGCCAACCTCACGTAACCGCAAAAAGCGACATCGCGCCCGTTGCCGCTCGTCGCGGAGCGCGCAAGTTGCAACAGGTCGGGCGCGGCTGCCGCATCGGGCCAGTCAGCCAGCGCGCGCACGGCGGCTTCCCGAACTTCTGCTTGGGGATCGTTCAACGCGGCGCGCACCGAGGCGATCGCTTTTTCTCCGCCGACCGCGCCGAGAACAGTGAGCAAAGCGCCCTTCTGCGCGAGCTGCGCGCCCGGCAATGCCGCGATGATTTGTTCGGTGGCCGACACGGGTGGACCTGCGCCTGTGCAAATGGAACTCAACGCGACCGCCAAACCATCGAGGTCTTGTTCGTCTGTCGAACGCAACAACAGTTCGATCAAGGCGGGCGTTTCGGTAGGAGTGGCCAGTTTGCCCAGTCGTTGGACTGCGCTTGATCTAACTTTGGCGTCGGAGTCGGCGGCGGCGTTCAGCAACGCCGGAACGGCGGCGACCATCCGGCGCCGGCCAACCAGATCAATGCCGATGATTCGGCGGTTCGCCGATGTGCTCTTGAGCATGTTGAACACGACCGCGTCCGCTTCCCGGCCGGGGATTCCCGCCAGCCCATCCAGCGCGGCCTGCGCGACCTCGCTTTCCGAGTCTTCGATCAATTCGACCAGTACCGGCACGACGGAAGAATGTCCGATGGCGGCCAAGGCGCGGATGGCCGCCACGCGAGTGTTCTTTGCGCCCGACTTTGCCTGGCTGGAAAGCGCGGGCACCGCCTCCGCATCGCCACGAGCGCCGAGCGCTTGCATGACGACAATTTGGTTTTCGGGTTGGAGTTGCGGCAGGCAGGTTGCCAACACTTGCGTCACTTCCGGGCCGGACATTTCGAGCGCCGCGCGGACGGCGGCGTTGAACAAAACGCGGTCGCTGGAGGCGAGAGTTTCCTTGAGCAACCCAAGACCACCCTTGCCCCGGACCAGAATAGCGCCGCGCAGCGCCCCAGCGCGGACTTGATCCGGAACGTCGGTCAGTCCGCGAAGCCGGTCGTAGAGGGCGATGGCGTCTTTTGTTTTGCCGTTTCCCGCCAAGGTTTCGGCGCAACGGAACAGTCCCTCACCGAACGCGAGCCGGTTGGCGGGCGCGGTGTTTGGCAGCGCATCCTCAATGGCTTGGGCGGCCTTGGCGGTGCCAATATCGCCGAGCGCGCGCGCCGCAGCTTGGGCAACCTCAGTATCTGTCGCGCTGAGCAGCGATGACAACGGCTTCACAGCTCGGGAATCTTTGCGCACGCCAAGACTGCCGATGACGCCGACGAGCGGCCGACCCTTGAGCCGCTGCAGTTCGTCGCGCAAGGCGCGGTCCACACTGGCGCCGGGGATGGTTTCCAACGCATAACGGACCATGTGACTGAGTTCCTCGTCGGCGAGCAAACCGGCGAGCACCGGCACGGCCTTGCTGGTGCCGATGACCGCGAGTTCGCGGCAGGCAGCGGCCTTTTCCTTCCGGCCGCCGTTGGACATGAGCACGGCAACGAGCTTGTCAGCGGGCTGCGTGAGGAGGGGAGTGGGCGCGGCGGTGGAAGCTGCCGCGAATGCGCCGGAGGTGACGCACAGCAGCACTGCGGTCAGAAAAATGTTCTTCGTTTTCATGGTTGGAGAGATCGGTTGCCGCTTGATCAAATGATGAAAGGTTCGCGCATGGCCCGGGAACGAAGCCGGTTGGCCTCGGCGTCGCCGAGAAATTCCTCCTTCACCGGGTCGTAAGTCAGGTCGCGCTTGAGCCACATGCAGATGTTGGCCGCGTGAACGGTGCTCATGGAACGGTGCATCACCTCCGCGTTGGCGACCGGAAGCTGACGCGACTTCACGCAGTCGAGGAAATTGCGGGTGTGGCTCATGGCCCGTTGCGTCCGCGTCTGGTATTCGTGAACCACCTGGTCGAAATCCGCGAGCAGCTTGGGTGACGAGGCCTCCGTCTTCCGATAGCCGTCGGCGGCGGCGACCCAGCCTTCGGGCCCGTCGAAACGTTCGCCACACGAGCCGTGCCAGTATTTGTCGCCGCGCGACAGGATCAGCTTCGTGCCGTTGGCGAACCGCGTCACCATGCCGTCGCCGCTGATGTTCTTGACGTATTCGTAGTGGACGGGCGAGGTGTGCAACATGCCGAGGCCGGCCTGGCATTGGGCAAATGTGTGCGCGCCCCATTCGCCGATGCAGCTCGTGTGAAAATCGTAATGACCGCGCCAGCCGCCGCGCGTGTATTCCGGATTGTAAGGCCGCCACGGACACGGGCCGAGCCACAAGTCCCAATCGGATTCATCCTTGGACGGTTCAAGCTGACCGGCCAACCAGTCGTGCCGCATCTCGGCCGCATCCCACGGCGCAATGTGAGCGTAAGCCGTGTGGACCTGGCCGAGCCGTCCGCTGCGCGCCAGTTCAATGGCATAAACGTGATTCGCCTCGCTCAACCGCTGCGTGCCGGTTTGATAAACGCGGCCATAACGCCTGGCCGTATCCGCCACGGCGCGACCCTCGGCGATGGTCATCGAAGACGGCTTCTCGGAATAAATGTCCTTGCCCGCCCGCATCGCCCAGATGGCGGCCAACGCGTGCCAGCGATCGCCGGTCGCGCTCAAGACCGCGTCAATGTCCGTGCGTTCGGCGAGAAACTCGCGAATATCCACGTAGAGCTTGCAATCCGTGTTGCCGTAATGCTCATCCACGAGCTTCTTCACGGCCGCGCGCCGCGACTTCTGCGGATCGCAGGTGGCGACGAACTGCACGTCCGCCTCGGGCAACATCGCGCGCAAATCCGCCGTGCCCCGGCCCCCAATGCCGATGCCGCCCAGCACCATGCGTTCACTCGGCGCCACCGCGCCGCCGCGCCCCAGGGCCGCCGCGGGAATGAACATGGGCGCCACCGCCAAACCCGTGGCGGCAGCGAGGGTGTCCTTGAGAAATTTTCTGCGGTGAAGTTTTTTCATGGCCGATGGGTGGTTTGCGTCCTGCGCATGGTCCGTTTCTAAATTTTGTCTCAGCGCATGGTCACAGATTGTTCCGTAGGGCACAAGACCAACGGCAGACGATGGAGACGGCCCTGAATTCTTACCGGGGGGAGCAAAATCATTCCCCGCCAGGTGAACTTGCGTTCGCGGCCGGAGCGCCGGTCTGTGACCGGCCTTGGCGGCGTTTACCATAAGCCGGTCACAGACCGGCGCTACCATCGCCAAGGTTTCAGGTGGTTCAAAGGTGTGCCGCCGGCACTGGAATCTGCCGGATCGCAAGATTGGCTTCCAAAAAATCCCATTCGAGCAGATCGGCTTACGCAATGGCGTGGGTCGCAAACGCATCGCCAGATTGAAATCGGCAGCGGTTGAAACCAATGGCGCCCCAATCAATTCGCCGCGCCGTCCAGACATTTGCGGACGAGTTGGGCCAGCGCGGGCGGGCGATAGGGTTTGGCGAGGAAGAGACCGTCGCGCTGATCGGGTTCGTTGTCCACCACAGGGGCGCTGTAGCCGCTGGTGTAGATGACTTTGAGATTGGGCCGACGCTGACGCAGTTGCACCACCAACTCGCGGCCATTCATGCCCTCGGGCATCACGATGTCGGTCAACAACAGGTCAATGCGCCCGTCGTTTTGATCCCACAGCTTCAACGCTTCGACGGCGTTGGCGGCGGAGACGACCCGGTAGCGGTAGCTTTGCAAAATATCGCGCACCAATTCGCGCAAGTCGGGTTCGTCCTCGACCAGCAGGATGGTTTCCTGACCGCCACGGACATTTTGGGTGCGGAAGGAAGTGTCCGGGATGTCTTCGGCCGGCTGGCCGATGGCGGGCAGGTAGATTTTGAAGGTCGTGCCGGCGCCAACTTCGCTGGCGACTTCAATCCAGCCCTGGTGTTGTTTGACGATGCCGTAAACGGTGGCGAGGCCGAGGCCGGTGCCCTTGCCGACTTCCTTGGTTGAGAAGAACGGCTCGAAAATACGGCTCAAGGTTTCGGGACTCATGCCGGTACCGCGGTCGGCGACCTCCAGACAAACGAAGGGACCTTGCCGCGCGCCGACCTGCCGCAGCGCATGCGCGGCATCCACCTCCACAAAGGAAGTGGCCACGCGCAGCTGGCCGCCCTTGGGCATGGCGTCGCGGGCGTTGACGGCGAGATTCATCATTACCTGCTCGACCATGCCGGGATCGGCCGCGACCGAAGGCAGGTTGGCCGCGAACTCGTTCTTGATTTCAACGTCCTCGCCGAGCAGGCGGGAGAGAATCGAGCCGGAGTTCTGCAAGACCGTGTTCAAGGCCAAGACGCGGGTCTGGATGACTTGCTTGCGGCTAAACGTGAGCAACTGGCGCGTCAGCGCCGCCGCGCGACGGGCCGCCGCGGAAATTTGTTTCACCGGGCCGGCGGCGGCGGGACTGTCCTTGCACTGGAGTTGCAGCAGATCGGCGTAACCCTGAATGACGGTGAGGATGTTGTTGAAATCGTGCGCGACCCCGGCGGCAAGCTGGCCGACTGACTCGAGTTTCTGCGCGTGCCGAAACTGGGCTTCCAGACTGACGACGTCGGTGACATCCGCGCCATAGCAATGCACCACCTGGCTGTCCGTCACGGGAAAAAACGACCAGGTGAGCGTGTGTCCCGCCACCATGACTTCCTGCCGCAAACGGTTCTGGCCAGACGCCAGACATTCCTGCGCCATCCGGCCAGGATTCGGCGGCAGGATGGCGAGCAAATCGTGGTCGTCGAGGATTGCGGCAAGTTGCCTGGCCGCATCGTTGAAATAGCTGATGCTGCCGTCAGCGGCGAATTCCAGCACCGGATTCGGATTCACCCGTGGGAAAGCGGCCAGCTTCTGAATTTCGCCCTCGGCCTGCTTGCGCTCCGTTATGTCGTTGAGACTCCCCGACGTGCCGAGCACACTGCCGTCCGGGTTTTGCGTGCGCTGCCCGTAAACTTCCATCCAGCGCACCTGGCCGTCCTTGGTCAGAAAGCGCGTCTCGTAACGGCAGTAATCCAGCTTGTGCTCGATGAGTTCCAGGAAGATGTGGCGGTTTTGCTGGCGATCATCATGGTGAACGTAATCGAGGAAAAACGTGCCCAGCGCTTCCTTGACCGTGAATCCCGTGGCCACCGTCCAAGCGGGATTGAGGAACGTCCAGTGGCCGAATTCATTCAGCTGGAAGATGATCTCGCGAATGTTTTCCACGACCTGGCGGTAGCGGCCCTCGCTGGCGTTGAGCGCCAGTTCGGAGCGCTTGCGCGCGATGCACAACGCGATGCCGTGCGCGACGGAGGTCATTTCCTGAAGCGTGGCTTCCGTCAGTGGACTGGTGGAAAATTGTGACATCAGGCCGACCAGCCGGTTCTCCAGCAAAAGCGGACAGGCGGCGTAGGAAACAATCCCTTCCCGCGCTGCCCAGGCCTGATCACCGAGGCGCGAATCGCCGACCACATTCTTGATCAAGATCCCCTTGCCGTTTCGCAAGTCTTCGAGGTTCAGCGCCACCACAGGCAGATCCAACGCCGGGGTGTTCGCATGGCACAGGGCACCCGCTCCGGCGCGTGGCACCAGGACGCGTTGCTCCTCGTCGTATATCCACATTTGCGCCAGCGCCGCATTCAGATACTGCGCCATCCCTCCGGCACAACGTTCGAGTATGGCGTCCAACGTATCGGATCGCGTCAGGGCGAGTCCCACCGCCGCGCCGAAGGCCGCGAGGCGGGCTTGTTCAAACGCCGCCTGCGCCGCCGCGCGTTTCCGCTCGATTGCGTAGCGGATCGTGCGCTCAAGCTGGGTCGCTTCGAGCCGGCCTTTGACGAGGTAGTCCGCCGCGCCCGCGCGCATCGCGGCCATGTCCACTTCCGGCTGGCCCATGCCAGTCAGCAAAATGATCGGCTCCTGGCAGCCGCCGACCAGCGCGGCCTGTAGTAACTCGACGCCGTTTTGCGCGCCGAGGCGGTAGTCCACCAGACACACGTCGTGCCGGTTTTCAAGCGCGGCCTGCAACCCGGCGTCGTACGTGCGGATCCAATCCACCTCGAACCGCCAGGCCCGGATGCCGGAAAGCATGTCGCGCGCGAGGACGAAATCGTCTTCATCATCCTCGACCAGCAGCACTTTGATGAGCGGGGCGTTGGTCATCCAAATTGGTGTCGCGGCGACGGTTGTTTGACGATGCCAAACCAGTATTGGGCCAACTGACCCACGATTTTCACCAGGGCGTCGAACGCCACCGGTTTGATCACGAACGAGTTTGCGCCCAGGTCATAAACCTTTTCCACATCCGCCTCGGCTTTCGAGGTGGTGAACACCACGACGGGGAGGCGACGCAGGTCGGGATGGGCGCGGATTTCGCGCAACGCCTCGCGACCGTCTTTCTTGGGCATGTTCAGGTCGAGTAAAATGAACGTGGGCCGCGGCGCGGATTCCGGTGTGAGGTACTTCCCGCGCCGCAACAGGTAATCCAGCAACTCCTCGCCGTCGTCCACGAAGCGGATTGTGCCATCCAGCTTGCACTCAGCCAGCGCGTCCTGAACGAGCAAACGGTCATCCGCGTCGTCCTCGGCCATTAAAATCAAGTTTTGCTTCGGGGCGATCATTTGGGAAGGACCGGTTGTGGTGATTGCTTGAGCGGCAGGCGGACGATGAAGGTCGCGCCTTCACCGGGTTTGCTGCGCGCGGTGATCGTCCCGCCATGGCGATCCGTGATGCGCCGGCACACGGCCAGGCCGATGCCTGTGCCTTCGTATTCCTGCCGGCCATGCAGGCGGGTGAACACGGCGAATATCTTGTCGAGATATTGTTCGTCGAAACCGATGCCGTTGTCCTGCACGGTCAGCTCGCAAAACTCTTCGCCCACCCCGACATCGGAGGTCGGGGTGCCATCGGCGGATTTCTGGGTGAAAAATGCCTTGTGGCCACGCCCGCTGGGCTGAACGACAACCTGCCCCAGAATCCGGACGACGGGCTGCGCGCCGGGCGGCTGGAACTTGAGCGCATTGCCAATCAGGTTTTGCAGCAACTGGCGCATCTGCATCGCGTCACCTTCGATCGTCGGCAACTCGCCCACCTCGACCTGCGCGTTGCCTCGCTCGATGCGGACTTCCAAATCGCCCAGCACTTCGCGCGTGATGGCCGTAAGGTTGACCGGCTCGAACGGCTCTGTGCGGCTGATGACGCGCGAGAACGTCAGCAAATCGTTGATCAAGGTCTGCATCCGCGCCGCCGCGCTTTGCATCCGCTCCAGATAGTCGCGACCCGATTCGAGTCTGGCCTCGTCGCACTTGGTCTTGAGGCGATCACCAAACGCCTGGATTTTCCGCAGCGGCTCCTGCAGGTCGTGTGACGCGACGAACGCAAATTGTTCCAGTTCGGCGTTGGACCGCGCCAGTTCCGCAACGCGCCGGGTGAGCGTTTCGGCGGCCTGCTTGCGCTCGGTGATGTCCTTGAACATGAGCACCTCGCCGACGACATGGTCGTTTTCGTGAATAGGCGAACGGATGTATTCGGCGGCGAAGGTGGTGCGGTCGGGCCGCGGCGCGACCGTTTCGACCGGCTGGTGGCCGTTGGCCTTGGCCGCATCCGGCCCGGCTTGGATCCGGAAGGCGGGAAATAGATTCTGTTCCGGCCGCCCGATCATTTCCGGCACGCTCAATCCCATCACGCGCGCCGCGGCGGGATTGGCAAACGTGACTCGGCCTTGGAGATCGAAACCACAAATGCCTTCCGCGGCGGAATTGAGGATCAACTCGGAGCGCCGCTGCAACTTTTCCACCTCCTGCGTGCGCGCCCGCACGTGTAATTGGAGCACGTCCTTCGAGCGCGCCAGTTCCTCGCGCTGCTGTGCGAGCGATTTCTCCGCCTGCCGGCGACGGCTCAATTCATCTTCGAGCGCGGCTTTGGCACGCGACAGTTCGATGATTTGCGCGTTTAACTTCTCCTGCTGTTTGCGCAACTGGCCTTCAATTTCATCTTTTTCGGCCAATTGCATGCGTTGCTTGTCCACCAAGGTTTTCCATTCCTGCTCGCACTGACCCAGTTGTCGCGCCAGATGTTGCCGCCGGTTGCGAAAGGTGCCGACCGTGATTGCAATGAGGACGCCGCCACCGGCCCCCGTCACCAGCGTCGCGCCCAACTGCCAGTACGCCACCTGCATCAGAAATTTCGCCTCACCCTGCCAGTCGGACGTGGACACTTGATTATTTAATTGCTCATGGTACTTGAGGATTTGCGAGGATTCCCACCAAACCCAAGCGCCGCCACCGAGCATTAGCACGACGAGGATGGACATCAACACCACCGCCGGCGCGGAGGACGGCATCTTGGCGGGGACAGTGCGCTCCGATTCGGTTTTCACCAAATCGAGTCCACCGCTCAGGGCCAGCGCTCGTTCAATTTTTGTCATTCTCGCACGTCACGGCCGCACTGGTTTGATTCGCAATTCACGTCGTATTCCTACCGGCGGCCTGGTTCTTCCGCCTACGGGAAAGCACCTTGAAGACCACTTATCCGGGCCAAATGGACAAAGGCTGAAAGCTGAAGGCTGAAGGCTGAAGTGGATTTACTTCCGCCGCCGCTTGTCCTTAAATGGTCCATGCGTTGCATGAAGTCCGGACACGCCCAATGAACTTTGCCGTCGAATCGCTTGGCCTCATCGCCGGGAACCGCTCGCTCCCGTTGCTGTTTGCCCGGGAAGCGCGCCGGCTCGGCGTCCAGCGCCTCGTCGCCGTCGCGTTCGTAGGCGAAACCGATCCGGCCCTCACGCCGCTCGTGGACGAGATGGTGTGGCTCAAGGTCGGCCAGCTCGGGAAACTGATTTCCGCGTTCACCGACCGCGACGTGCGTCAATGCGTCATGGCCGGCCAGATCGCGCCGAAAAATCTCTACGCCGTGCGCCCGGACTTGCGCGCGATGGGCATGTTGCTCCGGCTGAAGGAAAAAAACGCCCACACGATTTTCGGGGCCGTGGCCGGGGAGTTGAAGCAGGACGGGGTGGAGCTGATTGAAGCCACGCCGTGGCTCGCGTCGCTGATGCCGGGGGCGGGTTTTCACCTGGGCCCAATTCTTTCCGCCGCCCAGCGCGGGGATCTGGCGTTTGGCTTTCGCATCGCCAAGGAAGTTTCGCGGCTGGAAATTGGCCAAACGGTCGTGGTCAAAGACGGCGCCGTGCTCGCCGTCGAAGGTTTTGAGGGCACGGACAAATGCCTGGCGCGCGGCGGGGAACTGGCCGGCCAGGACGGCGGTGCGGTTGCCCTCAAGGTCGCCAAGGCGAATCACGACATGCGTTTCGACATCCCGTGCCTCGGCCCGCAAACGTTGGAAACGTGCGCGGTGGCGGGGATCTCGGCGCTCGCGTTCGAGGCGGGAAAGTCCTTGTTGCTCGAACAAGAGGCTTGCGCCCGGCTGGCCGACCAGCACAAAATCTCGCTCACGACGGTCGCGTGAGGCGTATGCCGCTGATCGTGGCTTCAGAATCGGAATAAAATCTGGCAGATGCTCTCTTCTCATGAACTGATCGGTTTCGTGTCGCCGGGGCTGGCGAGCGAAATTCTCACCTTCGCGCACGAATCCGACAAGCCAACTTACAAGGCCGTCCTGGCTGCGGTGGCCCAGGCGCGACACGTGCGCCCGGTGTTTCTCGAACGCCAACCCCGCGCGCAGCGCCACGTCGCGATGCTCGCCACCCTCTCCCGCCCGGCCCTGGACCTCACCGCGGGCGCTCTCATCCGAGCGTGGCTGGTCAAGAAACACAAGGCCATGCTCGTGGATTTTCTCACCGCGCTCGGCATCGAACATAAGGACGGCGTGGTGGACAACCTGCCGCCGGCAATGGACGACGCGAAATTGAAAGCCGCCGTGGACATGTTAATCGCAAAGCATCCGCCCGAAGCCGTCGCGGTCTATCTGAACGCGTTCAACGACATGAACGAAGCCGGTTGGCCGAACCTCAAAACGATGCTCGAAGGCGACGCGCGGTTGCAACTCGGATCACCCTTCGTCCTTCAAACTTTATCTTGACGCGGTCAACAAGCTTTGGCAGGCTGCGCGCCACTCATTTTCTGGATGTCTATGTTGCTTGAAAAATACTCCGCCGGCGCCGGTGACCGTTTCGCACAGCAAGCGGAGGCCCAGCCCCATGCCTGCGTGCTGGCCCGCGACCGCGCCGCCGTCATTGGGCCGGGGTGGAACAAGTCCAGCCGCGTAGAACCCTTTTACGCGGTTGACCGCGCCAGGCTGCCTCGACCAACGGCCGTCGCGAGTCCTTCGGCAGACCCGTTTGCAAGCGCGTTGCGGCACAAACCGCATCGCTGGGAGTTCAACCCGAGCCTGCGGCAGTTGATCCATGTGGGTTACAAGGTGGCCACCCAAAAGGGCGCAGAATACCTCAAGCGCGTGAAGGCCAACCGCGAAATCATCGCGCACAACGTGACCGGCAACCTGTTTGACCGGCATTTCAAACCCATCTTTCTGGGCTGAGACTTAGCACCAATGAGCTTCGATTCCCTGAACAAAACCGTGGGGCGGCATCGCTGGACGATCTGCGCGCTGATTTTTGCCGCCACCACCATCAACTACCTCGACCGGCAGGTGCTGGGACTGCTCAAATCCACCCTGTCGGCGTCGGGGGTCTTTGGCGACGCGGCCCACCAGGAACTGAACTACTCGCGCGTGGTGATCTGTTTCCAGAGCGCCTACGCGCTTGGCATGTTGTTCGCCGGCAAGTTCATTGACAAGGTCGGCACGAAGCAAGGTTACGCGTGGTCACTCGTTGGCTGGAGCATTGCGGCCGTTGGCCATGCGTTTGGCCATCACACGTGGAGTTTCGGCGCGTGGCGCGCGGCTTTGGGCATCACGGAGGCCGGCAATTTTCCGGCCGCCAACAAATGCGTCGCCGAATGGTTTCCGAAAAAGGAGCGCGCGTTTGCGACGGGCCTGTACAACTCCGGCACCAATATCGGCGCCATCGTCGCGCCGTTGACCGTGCCGTACATTGCCAGGGCCTGGGGCTGGGAATGGGCGTTCGTGATCACTGGCTTGGTCGGCTTCACCTGGCTGGCGTTCTGGTATCCGCTTTATGCCTCACCGGCGGAGAAGCTCAAAAGCGGCAAACTCTCGCAATCCGAATACGATTACATCCACAGTGACGTGGATGAGCAGGAAGCCGAGAAGGCGGAGGAGAAAAAGGAGAAAATCTCGTGGTTTCGGCTGCTGACCTTCCGCCAAACTTGGGCGTTCTTCTTTGGCAAATTCCTGACCGATCCGGTCTGGTGGTTCTTTCTGTTCTGGCTGCCGGCGTTCCTGGGCGGTGAGAATACCCGCAAGGTGAAGGAATTCATG
>JALOTT010000443.1 GCA_025457745.1 Verrucomicrobiota bacterium | reverse complement strand
GATCAATCCCGAGATCGGAACGGAAAAGGATTTGGAGGAACTGATTGCCGCGCTGCGCCGCCACGACATGGGCCTGGTGCTCGACATCGTTCCCAATCACATGGGCATTTGCGGCCGCGACAATGCCTGGTGGTGGGACGTTTTGACAAACGGTCGCGCGAGCCGCTTCGCGGACTACTTCGACATTGACTGGGACTCGCCCGATCCGCGGTTGCGCGGCAAGGTGCTCGTGCCGGTGCTGGGCGACTACTACGGCCGCGTGCTCGAACGGGGCGAATTGAAACTGGTTCACGAGCAAAGCGAAGCCTTGCTCGCCTATCACGAACATCGGTTCCCCATTGCGCCCGACACATTGACCGTCGCACCGGCAACCGCTGCCGAAACGCTCGCCCAACTGAACGCCGATCTGGCCGCGCTGGACACCGTGATTCAAAAACAGCACTACCGTCTCGCCGGCTGGCGGCATGGCAACGCGGAGTTGAACTATCGGCGCTTCTTCGACATCTCCACGCTCGCGGGCATTCGGGTCGAGGATCCGCGCGTGTTCGGTGCGGCGCACGCGCTCGTCCTGCGCTGGTATGCCAATGGTTGGATTGACGGTTTCCGCGTGGATCATCCGGACGGGTTGCACGACCCGACGGAATACTTCGAACGTCTGAACACCGCCGCCCCGCAAGCCTGGATTGTCGCCGAAAAGATCTTGCAGCCCGGCGAAATGATGACCGAGGACTGGCCGGTCGCCGGCACGACGGGCTACGAATTCATGCGCCGCGTCACCGGTTTGCTCGTTGATCCCGCGGGCGAAAAGCCAATGACGGATATTTACGTCGAGTTCACCGGCGAGCCGACCGATTACGGCGTGGTCGTCCGCGAAAAGCAGCGGCTGGTGCTGAGTGATTTGCTGCAGGCGGAAGTCAACTGGCTCACCCGGCTGCTTCTGCGCATCGCCTCGCGCCACTGGCGCTACCGGGATCTCGCCGAGGCCGATTTGCGCGAGGCGTTAGTGGACGTGACGACGCGGTTGCCGGTGTATTGCACCTACGTGCAGGCCCACCTCGGCCGTGTGCCGGACGCCGACGCGGCGGTGATTTCCGAAACCGTCGCCTGGGCGCGGCAACGACGCTCGAACTTGCCGCCTGAGTCGTTTGATTTCATCGAAAATCTGCTGCTTCTGCGGATCGGCGGCGAAACCGAACACGAATTCGTGATGCGCTTTCAGCAACTCACCGGCCCGGCGATGGCCAAGGGTGCGGAGGACACCGCGTGCTACTGTTTCAACCGCCTCATCGCCTTGAACATTGTCGGTGGCGACCCCAGCCGGTTTGCCATTTCTGCGGAATTCTTCCACGACCGGTGCGCGCGGGCACTGCGTCGCTGGCCCAACTCGATGCTGACGACTTCCACTCACGACACCAAACGCACCGGCGACGTGCGGATGCGCATCTGTCTGCTTTCGGAAATTCCCCGGGAATGGCGCGCCGCCGTCATGCATTGGTCCGCCCTAAACGAGAAGTCTCGTCGTGGGGATTGCCCGGACCGCAACCTGGAATACTTCTATTATCAAACCCTGGTCGGCGCTTGGCCCTTGCCGGTGGAACGCGCGCTCCTGGCCATGGAGAAGGCGTCGCGCGAAGCCAAGCAGCACACGTCCTGGACCCGGCGCAATCTCGCGTATGACACCGCGCTGCGAGATTTCGTGGCCGGCACGCTCGGTGACAAGACATTTATCGCCGAGTTGGAGCTTTTCGTATCACGACTGGTCGAACCGGGGCAGATCAACTCGTTGGCTGAAACGTTGCTCAAGCTCACGACGCCCGGCGTGCCGGACATTTACCAGGGCGCGGAACTTTGGGATCTCAGTCTGGTTGACCCAGACAACCGGCGTCCAGTGGACTTCGCAAAGCGCGAAGGTTTGTTGGAGGAATTGAAGAGCCTGTCCGTCGAGCAAGTCTGGGCGCGTCGCAAAGAAGGATTGCCCAAGTTGTGGCTGATTCAGAAGACGCTCCAATTCCGCTGCGGCCATCCCGAACTCTTCGGCGCGAACAGCAACTACGAACCGTTGCATGCGCGAGGTGACAAAGGCGGGCATGTCGTGGCCTTTGCGCGCGGCGGACGCGTCGTCGCTATTGTGCCGAGACTCGTCATGCGATTGGCGAACGACTGGGCGAATACGACCCTGACCTTGCCCGAGGGCGACTGGTTCAACGAACTCACCGCCGAAAATGTCACCGGCGGCGAGTGTGCAGTTGGCGAACTGCTCCGGCAATTTCCCGTGGCGTTCCTTTCGCGAAAGGAGAAAAGCTGATGCACACCTTCCGCGTTTGGGCAACGATTCCCAAGCAAGTCGAACTCGCGCTCGGCGAAAAACATTTGCCGATGAAGCGTGGCGAGGACGGCTGGTGGAGCGTCACGGTCGAATCCGCCGGACCGGGCAATGACTACGGCTTCATGCTCGACGGTGAAGGCCCGTTCCCCGATCCGCGATCACCTTGGCAACCCAACGGGGTTCACGGCCTCTCGCGCCTCGTGGACCACGCCGCGTTCAAGTGGACTGATGCGGGTTTCGACGCGCCGCCGCTCTCGCAGGCTGTGATTTACGAATTGCACGTCGGCACGTTTACTACCCAAGGCACATTTGAATCGGCCATTGAGAAGCTCGACCATCTGGTTCAACTCGGTGTCACGCACGTCGAGCTGATGCCGGTGAACGAGTTCTCCGGCAACCACGGCTGGGGCTATGACGGCGTGGACTTGTTCGCGCCGCACCAGGCTTACGGCGGACCGGAGGGATTGAAGAAACTGGTGAACGCGTGCCACGCGCGCGGCCTCGCCGTGTTGCTCGACGTGGTTTACAATCACCTCGGGCCATCGGGAAATTACCTCGCCAAGTTCGCACCTTACTTCACCGACCGCTATCACACGCCGTGGGGCTGGGCCATCAACTTCGACGGGCCGCACAGCGACGAGGTTCGCCGCTTCTTCTGTGACAACGCGCTGATTTGGCTGCGCGATTATCATTTCGACGGTCTGCGGCTCGACGCGGTTCATGCCATCTTCGACATGTCCGCCCGGCCATTTCTCGAACAACTGGGCGACGAAGTGAAACAACTCTCGCAGGAAACCGGTCGCCGTCTCGTCGTCATCCCGGAAAGCGATTTGAACGACCCGCGTTTGATCTGGCCACGCGATTGTGGCGGCTTCGGTCTCGACGCGCAGTGGAGCGACGACTTCCATCACGCGCTGCACACGGTGTTGACCGGCGAACGCAGCGGTTACTACGAAGACTTCGGCACGCTGACGGATCTCGCGAAGGCATTGCGCCACGCTTACGTGTATGACGGTCGTTACTCGGTTCATCGAAAAAGGCATCATGGCCGCCCGCCGGTGGAACTCGATGGACATCACTTCCTCGGCTACGCGCAAACGCACGATCAGGTCGGAAACCGCGCGCGCGGCGAACGTCTTTGCCATCGTGT